>JBFHPI010000167.1:0-6820 GCA_041592855.1 Pseudomonas sp. | reverse complement strand
GATAGCCTTTGACAGGGTCATTCCGACTTCAAACGGAATCATCTTGGACAGTTTGTCCGCCAGGCCATATGACTTGCCCTGGACCCGGGCCACGTCCCGCACCACCGCCTTGGCCGCCATGGTGCCGAAGGTGATGATCTGGCTCACCGCATTGCGGCCGTATTTCTCAGCCACGTAATCGATTACCCGGTCGCGACCGTCCATGCAGAAGTCGACGTCGAAGTCGGGCATGGAGACCCGCTCGGGGTTGAGGAAGCGCTCGAACAGCAGATCATAGGCCAGCGGATCGAGATCGGTGATCTTCTGCACATAGGCCACCAGGGAACCGGCACCCGACCCCCGGCCCGGGCCCACCGGGACGCCGTTGTTCTTGGCCCACTGGATAAAGTCCATGACGATCAGGAAGTAGCCCGGGAAACCCATCTGGATGATGATATCCAGCTCGAAATTCAGCCGGTCGATATAGACCTGCTTCTTCGCCTCATAGTCCGGAGTGTCCTTGGGCAGCAGCACTTGCAGACGCTCTTCCAGGCCATCGAAGGAGACCTTGCGAAAGTACTCGTCCATGGTCATGCCGTCTGGTACCGGGAAATCGGGCAGAAAGTACTTGCCCAGCTGCACTTCGATATTGCAGCGCTTGGCGATCTCCACGGTGTTAGCCAGGGCCTCGGGCAGATCGCTAAACAGCTCGGCCATTTCTTCCGGGGTCTTCAGGTACTGCTGGTCGGAATAGGTACGTGGTCGACGCGGGTCATCCAGGCTGCGGCCCTCACCGATGCACACGCGGGTCTCGTGGGCGGCAAAATCATCCTGCTTGAGAAAGCGCACATCGTTGGTGGCCACCAGCGGGGCCTCCAGGCGATCGGCCAACGCCACCGCCAGGTGCAGGTATTCCTCGTCGCCCACCCGATTGGTGCGCTGCACCTCCAGATAGAAACGCTCCGGGAATACCCCCATCCACTCGCGCAGGCGCGCTTCGGCCAGCTGCGCCTCGCCCGCCAGCAGGGCCTGGCCCACCTCGCCCTCACGGGCACCGGAGAGGGCGATCAGCCCTTCCGCGGCCTGCTTGACCCAGTCGCGCTGGATGATCACCAGATCATTGCTCTGCCCTTCGCTCCAGCCACGCGAGACCAGTTCAGTCAGGTTGCGATAGCCCTTGGCATTCATCGCCAGCAGGGTCATACGACTCAGCGGACCGTCCTCATCGGCACTGGCCAGCCAGATATCGGCGCCACAGATCGGCTTGATGCCACCGCCCCTGGCGGCCTTATAGAACTTCACCAAGGAGCACATATTGCTCATCTCGGTGACCGCCACCGCCGGCATACCGGCGGCCGCCACCGCCTTGATCAAGGGTTTGACCCGCACCAATCCGTCGACCAGGGAGAACTCAGTATGCAGACGCAGATGGACGAAGGAGGCGGTCATGGCAGTCCTATACAAAACACAGAAACGATTAGGCCCGGATTGTACCGGGCCAAGATGCAAACAACAGCATGCGGGTCAGGGGATCGGGGCGCAGGATGGATGCCACCCTCTACATCCACCCTGCGCCCGGTGGATCGATAAGGCGTGATCCACCCTACTCCTCAAGCAGCGCGCGCACTGGGCCAAAGGAACGTCGATGAATCGGGGTCGGTCCCAGGCGACGCAAGGCCTCCAGATGCACAGGCGTGGGATAGCCCTTGTGCCCGCCGATACCATAGCCAGGGTATTGCAGCTCCAGGGCCTGCATCTCGCGGTCGCGACTGACCTTGGCCAGAATCGAGGCGGCGGCAATCGCCGGCACCTTGGCGTCGCCACCGACCACCGGCGCGCTGGGCACCTGCAATTTCGGGCAGCGGTTGCCATCGATCAGCGCCAGTTTGGGCGTCACACTCAGCCCCTCAACCGCACGCTGCATGGCCAGCATGGTGGCGTGCAGGATATTCAGCTGGTCGATCTCCTCCACCTCGGCGCGGGCGATACACCAGGCCAGGGCTTTCTCGCGGATCTCGTCGAACAGCATGTCGCGCCGCGCCTCGGACAGCTTCTTCGAGTCGTTCAGGCCGAGAATGGGCCGCGCCGGATCGAGAATCACCGCTGCGGTCACCACCGCGCCACAGAGCGGGCCACGCCCCACTTCGTCGACCCCGGCCACCAGCGCCTCAACCAGACTGAAATCCATGCCCAGCTGCATCAGAGCCGCCCCGTCAGCTGCAACACCGCTTCGGCGGCCTGCTGCGATGCATTGCGGCGCAGCGCCCGATGGATCACGTCGAAACCTTCGGTCTGCACCTGCCCGTCATCAATCAGCGGTGCCAGCAGCTGGGCCAGGCTCTCGGCTGTTGCTGCATCCTGAATCAACTCAGGTACCAGCAAGCGCTCGGCGAGCAAATTGGGCAGGGAAATATAGGCGCTGGTCACCAGACGCTTGAGAATCCGATAGGTCAGCGGCGCCACCTTGTAGGCCACCACCATGGGCCGCTTGTACAGCAGTGCTTCCAGGGTCGCAGTTCCCGAAGCGATCAGTACCGCATCACAGGCCGCCAAAGCGTCATGGGAACGACCGTCGAGCAGGGTCAGGGGCAAGTCGCGGCCCATCAGCATCTGCTCCAGCTGTGCCCGTCGCTCCGGGCTGGCGCAGGGCAGAACAAAGCGAATGCCCGGACGCAAGGTTCGCAAGCGCACGGCGGCGTCGAGGAACAACTCACCCAGCCGCGCCACCTCACCGCCACGACTGCCCGGCAGCAAAGCCACCACCGGCTCGTCCAGGGGCAGATCCAGCGTCTCGCGGGCCAGGGCGCGGTCAGCCAGGTGGGGAATGGCATCGGCCAGGGGGTGACCGACAAAACGGACCGGCACCTGATGGGCGTCGTAGAACTGCGCCTCGAAAGGAAAAAGCGTCAGCATCAGATCACAGGCCTCGCGAATCTTCAGCACCCGCTTCTGCCGCCAGGCCCACACCGAAGGGCTGACATAGTGCACGGTCTTGATCCCGGCACGGCGCAGTTTAAGCTCAAGGCCCAGGTTGAAATCCGGCGCATCGATGCCGATAAACACATCGGGCTTGGCCGCAATAATACTCTGGCGCAAACGCCGGCGTCGGGCCAACAGCTCGGGCAGGCGCCCCAGCACCTCAACCAGGCCCATAACCGCCAGGCGCTCCATGGGGAAATAGGACTGGAGGCCCTCGGCTTGCATCAGCGGGCCGCCGACGCCAATAAATTCGATCTGCGGGTGGCGGGTTTTCAACGCCTGCATCAATCCCGCGCCGAGGATATCGCCAGAAGCTTCACCCGCCACCAGCGCCACACGCAATACTTGAGTCATAGGATTATCGGGTTATGCCGCGCTTGGAGGCCTGGATGGAGTCACGAAACTGTGCCACCTCAGGGAACTGCGCCGCCGACTCGGCCAACTCGCCCAGGGCCTGTTCAACAGTCAGCCCCTGGCGGTAAACGACCTTGTAGGCCTTGCGCAGGGCAGCAATGGCCTCATTGCTGAAACCACGCCGGCGCATGCCTTCGAAGTTCATGCTACGGGCTTCGGCCGGGTTACCGAATACGGTGACAAAGGCCGGCACATCCTTGCCGATGGCCGTGCCCATGCCGGAAAAGCTGTGGGCGCCGATATGACAGAACTGATGGACCAGGGTGTAGCCGGACAGAATCGCCCAGTCATCGACCCAGACATGCCCGGCCAGGGCGGTGTTGTTGACCAGGATGCAATGGTTGGCGATCACACTGTCATGACCAACGTGAGCGTAGGCCATGATCAGGTTGTGGTTGCCAATGGTGGTTTCGCTGCGATCCTGCACCGTGCCGCGGTGGATGGTCACCCCTTCGCGGATCACATTATGGTCGCCGATCACCAGACGGGTCGGCTCACCCTGGTACTTGAGGTCAGGGGTATCTTCGCCAATGGAGGAAAACTGGTAGATACGGTTGTGCTGACCGATCCGGGTGGGGCCCTTGAGAATGACATGGGGGCCGATCACCGTACCCTCGCCGATTTCAACATCGGCCCCGACAATCGACCAGGGGCCGACGACCACGTCGTCAGCCAGCTTGGCGCTGGGGTCAATGATGGCGCGAGGGTCAATCAAACTCATAGTTTGCGTTCCGCACAGATGATTTCGGCCGAGCAGACTTCCTTGCCAGCGACACTGGCCTTGCATTCGAACTTCCAGATGCTGCGCTTATCGCTCAGGTAACGCGCCTCAAGGATCAGCTGATCCCCCGGCACCACAGGCGAGCGAAAACGCAATTTGTCCGAACCTACAAAGTAGTACAGGGTGCCATCGCTGGGCTTCACGCCCATCATCTTGAAACCCAGAATGCCGGCCGCCTGCGCCATGGCTTCGATGATCAGCACGCCCGGCATGATCGGATGCTCGGGAAAGTGCCCATTGAAGAACGGCTCGTTGATGCTGACATTCTTGTAGGCACGAATGCTTTTGCCTTCGATATCCAGCTCCGCTACGCGATCCACCAGCAGGAACGGGTAACGGTGAGGCAGGTATTCGCGAATTTCGTTAATGTCCATCATATCCAGAGCAGCTCGTCAGAAATAAAAAATCACCAGCTATTGCCGGCTCAGGCATCAGATGAAATATCCACACCCGGGGTCACGGCAGCCAGTTGCTTTTCCAACTGCTGCAGGCGCCGCGCCATGTCATCCAGCTGACGGATACGGGCCGCGCTCTTGCGCCACTCCGCAGCCGGCTGCATGGCCGTACCGGATGAATAGGAACCCGGCTCGGTAATCGAACGGGTCACCATGGTCATCCCGGTGACGAACACGTTGTCACACACCTCGATATGCCCAACCATGCCGACGCCACCAGCGATCATGCAGTTCTTGCCGATCTTGGTACTGCCGGAAATCCCGCAGCAGCCGGCCATGGCGGTGTTGTCACCCACCTGCACGTTGTGCGCAATCATAATCTGGTTGTCCAGCTTGACCCCGTTACCCAACAGGGTATCGGACAACGCACCCCGGTCGACGGTGGTATTGGCGCCGATCTCGACGTCATCGCCGATGGTCACCCCGCCAATCTGAGCGATCTTCTGCCATACACCCTTCTCGTTGGCAAAGCCAAAGCCCTCGCCGCCGATCACCGCACCGGACTGGATCACCACCCGCTTGCCGATCTGCACATCGTGATACAGGGTCACTCGCGGAGCGAGCCAGCCTCCCTCACCGATCACCGAGCGGGCGCCGACCACGCAGTGGGCACCAATGCTTACAGCAGGCCCTATCTGCGCACCACTTTCGATCACCACATAGGCGCCGATACTGGCAGTCGCATCCACCACAGCATCCTCGGCGACCACGGCAGTAGGATGCACGCCTGGCACAGAGCGAGGTTTAGGATCGAACAGATGGGACAGCTGGGCATAGGCCAGATAGGGATTGGCCACAATCAGGGCATTGCCCTGGAAGCCTTCTGCATCGGCAGCGGTCAAAAGCACCGCGCCGGCCTTGCAGCCGGCGAGATATTTGCGGTATTGCGCATTGGCCAGAAAGCTCAGCTGCGTCGTGCCGGCCTCCTGCAGGGTCGCCAGACCACTGATGCGCACCTCGGCCTCACCACGCAACTGCGCACCCAGCTGTTCAGCCAGCTGGGCCAGGGTATAGACAATTGCCGTCATGCTTAGCGCATCTTGTTCATGCGCTCGATAACCTGGCGGGTGATGTCGAACTGGGGTTTGACATCGATCACCGCACCACGCTCCAACACCAGGTCGAAGTTACCGCTTTTGATCACTTCCTCAACCGCCTTGTCCAGATTCGGCTTGAGGGTCTTGAGCATTTCGCGGTCGGCAACGGCCTTGGCTTCGTTCAGCTCCTTGGACTGGAACTGGAAGTCGCGGGCCTTTTGCTTGAATTCAAGCTCCAGGCGCTCGCGCTCGGCGGTCTGCATCTTTTCGCCATCCTTGACCAGGCGATCCTGGATGCGCTTGGCGTCGCTTTCCAGGGTTTTCAGCTTGTTCAGCTGCGGGCCGAATTTTTTCTCGGCATCCACGGCATAACGCTTGGCCGCATCGGATTCGAGCAGGGCCATCTGATAATTGAGCACGGCCACTTTCATCTGAGCGAAGGCCGGAGTTGCCAGCATGGCAACACTTAACAGAACCATTTGAGTCAACTTACGCACGGTGCAACTCCTGCTGATGTTCGATAATCGGCGACTTAGAAGGTCTGACCGAGGGAGAACTGGAATACCTGAGTATCGGCATCGTCTGGCTTAAGAATGGGCATGGCCAGACTGAAACTCAGCGGCCCCAGCGCGGTGATCCAGGTCAGACCGACCCCCACCGAACTGGCCAACTGGCCCGGGTCGATATTGTTGCAATCTTTCTGGCTCTTGCCGCAGTTGGTGTCGAACACATTACCCACGTCCCAGAACAGCGCGGTCCGCAGGGAGCGCTGATCCTTGACGAAGGGCATGGGGAACAACAGCTCTACACCGCCCTGCACCAGAACATTGCCACCGAAAGGCAAGGGGTCCTGATCAGGATCAAAGGCAGTACCCGAGTTCGTACCCTTGCTCGGGGTACTGCGTGGCCCCAGGGTATTGTCCTTAAAACCCCGCACCGAACCAAAGCCACCAGCGTAGTAGTGTTCATAGAAAGGCATATCTTCGGTGGAACCGTAGCTTTCACCAAAGCCTAACTGACTATGCAGGCGTAAGGTGTAGGTATCGCTCAACGCCTTAAATACCTGACCTCGGTAGTCCACCTTGAAAAACGATAGGTCGCTGCCCGGTACAGTAGTTTCAAACACCAGGCTCTGGGAATGGCCCCGGTTGGCCAGTACACCACGGTTTAGCGTC
>JBFHPI010000166.1:0-6861 GCA_041592855.1 Pseudomonas sp. | reverse complement strand
CTGCGCGCCGGCGACCGGCGCTTCCGGGTGGTGGGCATTCTCAGTGAGCGCGGCGAATCCCTGGGCCTGGACTTTGGCGAGATGCTGATCATCCCGGTGGCCAGCGCACAGGCGCTGTTCAATCGCGAGGGGTTGTTCCGGGTGTTTGCCGAAGTGCGCGGGCCGCAGTTTCTGGACAGTGGCAAACGGCAGATTCTCGCCACCGTCGCGGCCCGCCATGAGGGCAAGGAGGACGTCACCCTGATCAGTCAGGACAGCATGCTGGCCGCCTTCGACGGCATCCTCGGCGCCCTCGGCCTGGCCCTGGCCGGGATCGCCGCGATCAGCCTGCTGGTGGCCGGCATCCTGATCATGAACGTGACCTGGATCGCGGTGAACCAGCGCACCGCCGAGATCGGCCTGCTCAAGGCCCTGGGCGCGCGGCCGGCGCAGGTACGCCTTCTGTTCGTCGGCGAAGCCGCACTGCTGGCCCTGGCCGGTGGGTTGATCGGTCTGGCCCTGAGCGAGGCGCTGCTGTGGCTGGGGCGCCAGCTGTGGGACATCCCCCTGCAGACGCCGCTGTGGGCGCGCTTCGGCTCCCTGTTGCTGGCCGCCGGTGCGGCGCTGTTATTCGCCTGGCTGCCGGCCAACCAGGCAGCGCGTCTGGAGCCTCTGGCGGCTCTGCGCCCACCTGGAGCCAGGGCATGAGGCGTTGTGGTGCGCACGGCGCACCCTACAGGTGGCGGGCATGCGTGGGGTGCGCTGTGCGCACCGAACGGCTGGTGTGGTCATGATGCGCTGGCAGGATGGTCTGCGCCTGTGCCTCGGCACCCTGACCAGCCGGCCGCTGCGCAGCCTGCTGACCCTGCTCGGGGTGGCCATCGGCATCGCCGCGGTGGCGCTGCTCACCGCCATGGGCGAGGGCCTGCGCCTGTACGTGCTGGACAATTTCTCGCAGTTCGGCACCCGCATCATCGCCATCCACCCAGGCAAGACCCAGACCGGCGGCCTGGGCGGTATCCTCAGCAGCGTGCGGCCGCTGACGGTGGCCGATGCCGAGAGCCTGCGCCGCCTGCCCCATGTGCAGGCGGTGGTGCCGATTATCCAGGGCAGCGGTGATATCCAGTTCGGCGTGCGTAGCCGGCGCACCGAGGTGATCGGCGGCGGTTATCAGCTGGCCGAGGCCTGGGGTTTTCGCCTGGCGCTGGGGCAGTTTCTGCCGGCGGCCCGCGATGGCCGCTCGCCGCCCCAGGTGGTGCTCGGGCACAAGCTGCGCCGCGAGCTGTTCGGCAGCGCCAACCCCCTGGGCGAGCGGGTGCGGGTCGGCGGCATGCGCTTTCGGGTGGTCGGGGTGATTGAGGAGAAGGGCCAGTTGCTCGGCTTCGACCTGGACGATATTGCCTATATCCCGGTGGACTGGGCGCAGAGCCTGTTCAACCGCGAGGGGCTGATGGAAATCAACCTGATGTTCGGCGCCGGCACCCATTCCAAGGCGCTGAGCCAGCGCGTGCGGCAGACCCTGATCGAGCGCCATGGCCGCGAGGACTTCAGCCTGACCACCCAGGACGACATGCTCGCCAGCCTGGATCGCATCCTCGGCACCCTGACCATCGCCATTGCCGCGTTGGGCGGCATCAGTCTGCTGGTGGGGGCGGTGGGCATCCTCACCATCATGACCACCACGGTGGGCGAGCGTACGGCGGAGATCGGCCTGCTGCGCGCCATCGGCGCCACGCCGCGGCAGGTGCTGGGGCTGTTTCTGACCGAGGCGGCGCTGCTGTCCCTGGCCGGCGGGGTGCTGGGCCTGCTGCTGATGGGGCTGCTGCTGGCGTTGCTGTATCTCAGCCTGCCCGGCCTGCCGCTAAGCCTGGCGCCGGGCTTTCTGCTGCTGGCTTTGCTGTTCTCGGCGCTGATCGGTCTGCTCGCCGGCATTGCCCCGGCCCGCCGCGCCGCGCAGCTGCACCCGGTGGATGCGTTGCGTAGCGAGTAGCGCGGCAGAAAAAAGGGTTCTTCGCAGATTTTTAGGAAAGGGCCAATGGATACCGGACTGGCAAGTTTGTGTGCGTTGCGGCACAAGGCTTGGCATGAACGATTATTGCGTGTGCCGGACGTTTGAGTTGCGCCCCTCACGGGCGCGTTACTTGATTCGCTGCGCTCACCCTTCGGGCCAGCCTACGGCTGTTACTTCGCTGCGCTTCGTAGCTCTTGCTTGCCCAAGAGAAAGTAACCAAAGAGAAGGGCACCCGGCATCCGGGTTTCGCTGCGCGAAACTTCCCTCGCTCCGGTGCCGCTCCGGGGGCCGGCTTACAAGGGCCATCCCTGGCCCTTTAAGCCTCTCGCCGCATCCATGCGGCTCGTCCCCCTACGCAACACCTGCGCTCGGCCTCCTGACGGGACCGGGTCGCGAGCCTGCTCGATTTTCTCAAGCACAAATCCAGCGGTGTCTGTGCTTTTAAAGCGCGCTCGCACAGGCGACGCCCAGGCCCCTTCAGGAGGCCGAAACGTAGCGCAGCGGAGTAAAAGCCGTAGGCTGAGCGAAGCGAATCAAGGTGAGGCGCCCGTAAGGGACGAAACCCATCCGAGCAAACGGCACGGTAATGGATAGTGCTCAGTCATTGTCAGCACACTTATTTGCCAGTCCGGTGTCATGCGCACCCTCCCCGCAGAAATGCGAAGAGCCGAAAAAAGGCCAGCGGTTCAGGCTGGCCTTGTGCACAGGGCGCTCAGACTACTTGCCGTAAACCTGTTCCGGCAGCCAGGTGATCAGGCCGGGGAACTGGTAGGCGATCACCAGCAGGGCGATCTGGATCAGGATAAAGGGCAGCACGCCCTTGTAGATGGTGCTGGTCGGTACGCTGGGCGGGGTGACGCCGCGCAGGTAGAACAGGGCGAAGCCGAACGGCGGGGTGAGGAAGGAGGTCTGCAGGTTCAGCGCAATCATCACCCCCAGCCACACCGGGTCCAGGCCCATGGCCAGCAACACCGGGCCGACAATCGGCACCACCACGAAGGTGATCTCGATAAAGTCGAGGATAAAGCCCAGCAGGAAGATCACCAGCATCACCAGGAAGAAGGCGCCGAGCACACCGCCAGGCAGTTGGGCGAACACCTCCTCGATCATGTGTTCGCCGCCGAAGCCGCGGAACACCAGGGAGAACAGCGAAGCGCCGATCAGGATCATAAAGACCATGGCGCTGATGCTGGTGGTGCCATAGGCCACTTCGCGCAGCTGGCCGAAGTTCAGCTTGCCCTTGTAGGCGGCCAGCAGCATGGCACCCAGGGCGCCCAGGGCAGCGGCCTCGGTGGGGGTGGCGTAGCCGGCCAGGATCGAGCCCAGCACCGCGCCGATCAGCAGCAGCGGCGGCACCAGGGCGTTGATCAGCTTGCCCCACTCAATCGGGCCCAGTTCGCTCTGTGGCAGGGCCGGCAGCTTCTTCGGCTGGAAGATCGCCACGGCGATGATATAGGCGATATACAGGCCCACCAGCAGCAGGCCGGGGAGCAGGGCGCCGACGAACAGATCGCCCACCGACACGGTCTTGGGCGAGAAGATGCCCATCTTCAATTGCGCCTGCTGGTAGGCGCTGGACATCACGTCGCCCAACAGCACCAGCACGATGGACGGCGGAATGATCTGCCCCAGGGTGCCGGTGGCGGCCAGGGTGCCGGTGGAGATGGCCGGGTCATAACCACGGCGCAGCATGGTTGGCAGGGCCAGCAGGCCCATGGTCACCACCGTGGCGCCGACGATGCCGGTACTGGCGGCGAGCAGCGCGCCGACCACGCAGACCGAGATGGCCAGGCCGCCGCGCAGGGTGCCGAACAGCCGTGACATGGATTCCAGCAGGTCCTCGGCGACCCGGGATTTCTCCAGCATCACCCCCATAAAGACGAACAGCGGCACTGCCAGCATGGTCTGGTTGTTCATGATGCCGAACAGGCGGTTGGGCAGGGCGCTGAGGTAGCCGCCGTCGAAGGTGCCGGTGAGTACGCCGATGCCGGCGAACAGCAGGGACACCCCGCCCAGGGTAAAGGCCACCGGGTAGCCGGCCATCAGGGCCAGGCAGATGCTGATAAACAGCAGAATCGCCATCAACTCAGCCATGCTTCACCTCCGGCGCAGGCAGGCGACCGGCGATGATGTACAGCGCCTTGATCAGGTTGGCCAGGCCCTGCAGCACCAGGCTGAAGACCAGCAGCAGGATGATGCTTTTCTGCAGGTAGACGAATTTCAGCCCCCCCGATTCGCTGGAGCCTTCCAGGGTCGACCAGGCATTGCTCACGTAGTCCCAGCTGGCCCAGCCAAGGAACAGGCACATGGGCAGCAGGAACAGCAGGTTGCCGAGGATTTCCACCAGGGCCTGACGACGGCTGCTGAACTTCTGGAAAAAGATGTCCACCCGCACATGGCCATTGGTCTGCAAGACCCAGGCGGCTGCGCCCATGAATACCAGGGCGTGGGCATAGAGCACGGCTTCCTGCAGGGCGGTGGCGCCGATGCCGAAGCCGTAGCGCAGCACCACCACTACCGAGGTGCCGAGTACCAGAAACAGGGTCAGCCAGGCGCAGCCCTTGCCCAGGAGGGCATTGAGGCTGTCGATCAGCTGGGCGATCGCAAGGGGGAAAGGCGTTTTCGCGGACATCTGCAGTCCTTGTGGTTATTGATGATTGGAGCAGGCAGGCCGGCGATTCTAGGCAGGCCCGGGTTTATCCGGCAATGCAGCTACAACTTTAGTCGCATGAACTAGGCTTGAGGGTCACTTACCCCTATGTTAGACATGCGCGGTCAGGCTGTAGCGATCCTTTGGTCTGACCACTACAACAATAAGGAGCCTCACATGAAGCGTCGTCAAATTCTCGCAGCGGCCGGCGTTGGCCTGGCTGCCAGCGCCCTGGCCGCCTGTAAACAGGAAGCCGATAGCAGCGCCAAGCCCCAGGAGGCTACCCCCGCGCAAACCTTCAACTGGAAGATGGTCACCTCCTGGCCGAAGAACTTCCCCGGTGTCGGCGTGGGTGCCGAGCGCTTCGCCAGACTGGTCGATGAGATGAGCAACGGCCGGCTGAAGATCAAGGTGTATGCCGCAGGCGAGCTGGTGCCGGCCCTGGAAGTGTTTGATGCGGTGTCCCGTGGCACGGCGGAAATGGGCCATGGCGCGCCCTATTACTGGAAGGGCAAGGTGCCGGCGGCGCAGTTCTTCTGTGCCCTGCCGTTTGGCCCCAATGCCCAGGAGATGAACGCCTGGCTGCACCGTGGTGGTGGCATCGAGCTGTGGGAGGAGGTGTACAAGCCCTTTGGCGTGCTGCCCATGGCCTGCGGCTCCACCGGCGTACAGACCGCCGGCTGGTTCAACAAGGAAATCAACAGTGTTGAAGACTTTCAGGGCCTGAAGATGCGCACCCCGGGCCTGGGTGGCGAAGTGCTGACCAAGATGGGCGGCACCGTGGTCAATATGCCGGCTGGCGAGATCTTTACTGCCATGCAGACCGGCGCCATCGATGCCACCGAGTGGATCGGCCCCTACAACGACCTGGCCCTGGGCCTGCACAAGGCGGCCAAGTACTACTACACCCCGGGCTGGCAGGAGCCCAGCGTCCTGTTCGAGCTGGACGTCAATATCAAGGCCTGGGAAACCCTGCCGGCCGACCTCAAGGCCATCGTCCGCGCTGCCGCCCGGGATGTGAACGGCGACATGCTGGACGATTACAACGCCAAGAACATGGAAGCCATGGAACAGCTCAAGGCCGATGGCGTGGAAGTGCGCCGCCTGCCGGATGAGGTGCTGGCCAAACTCAATGAAGTGGCCGCCGAGGTGGTGGATGCCAGCGCCGCTGCCGACCCGGTGGCGAGCAAGGTGTGGGCGCAGCAGAAGGCCTATCTGCAGCGGCTGTACGACTACGCCGAGCTGAACGAGAAGGATATCTACAATATCCGCGGCTGATACCGCGGTGCTCCTGGGAATGCCGGCTTATGCCGGCATTCTGCATTTCGGGCCCAGCAAAAAAGCGCAATCCGGGTTAACCGGGGCCGCTTAAGGTCGTTCTACGCCGTGGCGATCGCTGCGGTGCGAACAGGGAGTCACTGATGAAAGCCGCCACTCGCCAACGCTACGCCGCCGCCTTGCAGCCGGTTCTGGACTGGCTGCTGGCGCATCTCGACGAGCCGGTGGATTTCTATCGCCTGGCCGACGAGGCCTGCCTTTCGCCGTTTCACTTCCACCGCGTGTACCGCGGCCTGACCGGTGAAACCCCGCAGGAGACCCAGCGGCGCATGCGTCTGCACCGGGCTGCGGTGGCCTTGTGCGGGTCGTCGCAGGGCATCGCCCGGCTGGCCCGCACGGCGGGTTATGGCAGCGTACAGGCCTTCAGTCGGGCCTTTCGCGAGGCCTATGGCGAAGCGCCCACAGCGTACCGGGCGCGCACTCAGATGGTGGCTCCCCTGACCTTCCCGCCCATTCAGGAGCACACAAGCATGTATCAGGTGGAAATCCGTACCCTCAGCCCACAGTCTGTCGCCGCCCTGGCCCACAGTGGTCCTTATCAGGATATCGGCGAAACCTTCGAGCGACTCAACGCCTGGGCCGCCGGCCAGGGGCTCGCGGTCGCGCAGAGTCGCTCGTTCGGCATCTACTATGATGATCCGCTCTCACAGCCGGTCGCGGCGCTGCGAGCCGACGCCTGTATCGAGGCCCCCGAGAGCCTCATGCTGGATGCGCCGCTGCGCCGTCTGCAGACGCCAGGCGGTCGCTGCGCGGTGCTGGAGTTTGTCGGCCCCTACGCCGAGCTGGATCAGGCCTATCACTGGCTGTTCAGTCAATGGCTGCCGAACTCTGGCGAGCAAACCGGGGATGCGCCCTGCTTCGAGGAGTATCTGAATGATGTGCG
>JBFHPI010000165.1:0-6901 GCA_041592855.1 Pseudomonas sp. | reverse complement strand
TCCCCCGGTTTGGGCGTGCGCGCCAGGCAATACACATCCACCCGTGCCGCGCCGGCATCCCGCAGCAGGCGGGCCAGGCGTTCGGCGGTGGCGCCGGTGGTCAGCACATCATCGACCAGGGCCAGATGCAGGCCCTTCATATGACTGCCGGGGGCGAGGGTAAAAGCGTGGCGCAGATTGCGCTTGCGCGTGGCGGCGTCCAGTTGCTGTTGCGCCGGGGTGTCGATCACCCGCTGCAGCCCATGCGGGTGCAGGGGTAAGTCAAGCTGTTGGCTTAACCACTGGGCCAGCATGGCTGCCTGGTTAAAGCCACGCTGGCGCTGGCGTTGCCTGGCCAGTGGCACGGGCAACAGCAGGTCAGGGCGTGGCAGGCCCTCGGCAAAGGCATGACGCAGGTGTTCGGCGAGCAATTCGCCGAGCAGCCGGCCGAGTGGCCAGCGTGCCTGGTGTTTGAAACGGTTGATCAGGCTGTCGACGGGGAAGGCATACCGCCAGGGGGCCTCGACCCGACTGAAACTCGGCGGCTTGCGCAGGCAGGCACCGCAGCTCAGACCGTGGGCAGGCAGCGGTAGGGCGCAGACCTGGCAGTGCCCGCCCAGCCAGGGCAGTTCGGTTTCACAAGGGCTGCAGATGGGCGGGTGTCCGGGTTCGGCCGGTTCGTCGCAGAGCAGGCAGCAGGGGCGAGGTTGTAACCAGCTGGGGCGGCGCAGGGGCAATAAAGGCATAGGGCTCTTCCTTGAGCGAATGCCCTGAATTTAGGCCAGCCTCAGCGGATCAGCCAGCCCAGCAGCATCAGCCCCAGCAGTAGCCAGAGTACGCCCGCCACAAAGGCCTTGCGCAGCAGTGCACGCACGCCCAGGTAAAGCAGAAACAGGCCCAGGGCCAGGAAGATAAAGCTGAAGATCGACTGATTGATGCCAATGGCCTGGGCCATGCCGGCGAAGAAGTCGTCGATGGCATCGGCGATGCCACCGAGAAAACCGGACAGCAGATCGACCACAAAGCGAATAACGCTGCCGATGGCATGGCCCAGCCAGCCGAAAAAGCCTTCTACCTGCATGGAAAGTCCTGTGAAGAGGGGGTGGTTAAAGAATATACAGATGTCAACCTGTGTCCTGTCGCTGGTTGACAGCATCCAAGATCCACATATGATGCCCTAAGCCTGAATGCCGCGTCGCCCATGCCGATGCGCGCCGCCCAACTTAAAGCCGCCACCCGCGTCGAAGGAATTGCCATGAGCGCCACTGCCGCCCTCTCCACCCGTCATGACTGGTCCCTCGCCGAGGTCAAGGCGCTGTTCCAGCAGCCGTTCAATGACCTGCTGTTCCAGGCGCAGACCGTGCACCGTCAGCATTTCGATGCCAACCGGGTACAGGTGTCCACCCTGCTGTCGATCAAGACCGGTGCCTGTCCGGAAGACTGCAAGTACTGTCCGCAATCCGGCCACTACAACACCGGCCTGGACAAGGAAAAGCTGATGGAGGTGGAGAAGGTGCTCAAGGCGGCCGCCGAGGCCAAGGCCATCGGCTCCACCCGCTTCTGCATGGGCGCAGCCTGTAAACATCCGAGTGCCAAAGACATGCCCTATGTGCTGAAGATGGTCGAAGGGGTCAAGGCCCTGGGCCTGGAAACCTGCATGACCCTGGGCAAGCTGGACAAAGAGCAGACCCAGGCTCTGGCCGCTGCGGGCCTGGACTATTACAACCACAACCTGGACACCTCGCCGGAGTTCTACGGCAATATCATCACCACCCGCACCTACTCCGAGCGCCTGGAAACCCTGGCCCATGTGCGCGAGGCGGGCATGAAGATCTGCTCCGGCGGCATCCTCGGCATGGGCGAGTCCCTGGATGATCGCGCCGGGCTCTTGATCCAGCTGGCCAACCTGCCGGAACACCCGGAAAGCGTGCCGATCAATATGCTGGTCAAGGTCAAGGGCACCCCGCTGGCCGATGAGCAGGACGTCGACCCCTTCGACTTTATCCGCATGCTGGCCGTGGCGCGGATCATGATGCCGAAATCCCATGTGCGCCTGTCCGCCGGCCGCGAGGCCATGAACGAGCAGATGCAGGCCCTGGCCTTCTTTGCTGGCGCCAACTCGATCTTCTATGGCGAGAAGCTGCTGACCACCGCCAACCCCCAGGCCGACAAGGATATGCAGCTGTTCGCCCGCCTCGGCATTCAGCCGGAAGCGCGCGAAGAGCACGCCGACGAAGTGCATCAGGCGGCCATCGAGCAGGCCCTGGTCGAGCAGCGCGACTCTCAGCAGTTCTATAACGCCGCGGTCTAACTTCTTCGAACCTGTAGGAGCCGGCTAGCTGGCGATCTTGTCTGCCGCTGATCGCGAGCCTGCTCGCTCCTACAAAAGCCAACCGGGCTGCCATGAGCTTCGATCTGTCCACTCGCCTCGCCGAGCGCCGAACCGCCAATCTCTATCGCCAACGCCCGCTGCTGGAAAGCCCGCAAGGGCCGCAGGTGCGGGTCGATGGCCGTGAGCTGCTGGCTTTCTGCTCCAACGACTACCTGGGCCTGGCCAATCACCCCCTGGTGATCGAAGCCTGGCGCGCCGGGGCGCAGAAGTGGGGCGTGGGCGGCGGTGCGTCGCATCTGGTGATCGGTCACAGCCCCCCGCACCATGAGCTGGAAGAGGCCCTGGCCGAATTTACCGGGCGACCGCGGGCACTGCTGTTCTCCACCGGCTATATGGCCAACCTGGGGGCAGTCACCGCCCTGGTCGGGCAGGGCGACAGCGTGCTGGAGGATCGTCTTAACCACGCCTCCCTGCTGGATGCCGGCCTGCTGAGCGGTGCGCGCTTTTCCCGCTATCTGCATAACGATGCGCTGAGCCTGGCCAATCGCCTGCGCAAAGTGACGGGCAACACGCTGATCGTTACCGATGGCGTATTTAGCATGGACGGCGACCTGGCCGACTTGCCAGCGCTCTGCACCGCAGCGCGCAAGGCCGGCGCCTGGGTGATGGTCGACGACGCCCACGGCTTCGGCCCGCTGGGCGCCACCGGTGGCGGTATCGTCGAGCATTTTGGCCTGGGCATAAACGATGTGCAGGTGCTGGTGGGCACCCTGGGCAAGGCGTTTGGAACGGCAGGGGCCTTTGTTGCCGGCAGCGAAGAATTGATCGAGACCCTGGTGCAGTTTGCCCGCCCCTATATCTACACCACCAGCCAACCGCCGGCGTTGGCGTGCGCCACCCTGAAAAGCCTTGAACTGCTGCGCAGTGAGCACTGGCGGCGCGAGCACCTGAACGCGCTGATCAAACGTTTTCGCGAAGGCGCCCAGGCCATTGGCCTGGAACTGATGGACAGCGCCACGCCTATCCAGCCGATTCTGATTGGTGACAGCGGCCGCGCCCTGCAGTTGTCGCAGCTGCTGCGCGAGCGCGGCTTGTTGGTCACAGCGATTCGCCCGCCCACTGTGCCGGCCGGCAGTGCGCGCCTGCGCGTGACCCTGTCCGCCGCCCATAGCCTGGAGCAACTGGAGTTGTTGCTCGAAGCCCTGGCCGAATGCTGGCCACTGTTGGCGAACGAGGGCTTGGATCATGCGTGATCGCCTGATACTGCTGCCCGGCTGGGGGCTGGGTACTGCGCCGCTGGAACCCCTGGCGGCTGCCCTGCGCGGCCTTGATCCGCGTTTGCAGGTGCAGATCGAGGCGCTGCCACCGCTGGAGTCCAGTGACCCCGCCGACTGGTTGGGCGAGCTGGACGCCAATCTGCCGCAGGATGCCTGGCTGGGCGGCTGGTCCCTGGGCGGCATGCTCGCCGCCGAGCTGGCCGCGCGCCGTGGCGAGCATTGCAGCGGCCTGCTGTGCCTGGCCAGCAACCTGCGCTTTGTCGCCGAGCCATGCTGGCTGGCCGCGATGCCCAGGGAAACCTTTGACGCGTTTCGCCAGGGCTGCGCCAGTGATGCGTCCGCCACCCTGAAGCGTTTTGCCCTGCTTTGCGCCCAGGGCGCTGCGGATGCACGCGGTCTGTCGCGGCAGTTGCTCGGCGCCGCGCCGCAGCCCCAGGCCGAGGCCCTGCTGGCGGGACTGGATCTGCTGGCCGCGCTGGATACTCGCGCCGCCCTGCAAGCCTTTGTCGGCCCGCAACTGCATCTATTTGCCGGCGCCGATGGCCTGGTCCCCGCGACTGCTGCGCAGGCCTTGCTTGAGCTGTTGCCGGATATCGAAATCGGCCTGATCGATCAGGCCAGTCATGCCTTTCCCCTGGAGCGGCCCCACGAAGTGGCGGCTGCAATCCAGGCGTTTTTGCATGAGGCAGGCGATGACTGAAGCCTTCCAGCCCGGTGGCCTGCCGGACAAGCGTCAGGTCGCCGCCTCCTTTTCCCGCGCCGCCGACAGCTACGACAGCGTGGCCGCCCTGCAGCGCTCAGTCGGCCATCAGCTGCTGGCGCAACTGCCCGACGCTTCTAGCCCGACGCGCTGGCTGGACCTGGGCTGTGGTACCGGTTATTTCAGTCGCACCTTGGCCGGGCGCTTCCCGACCAGTCACGGCGTGGCCCTGGATATCGCCGAGGGCATGTTGCGCCATGCCATGCCACTGGGTGGGGCGCAGCAGTTTATTGCCGGCGATGCCGAACACCTGCCGTTGCGCGATGCGTCCTGCGACCTGCTGTTCTCCAGCCTGGCCCTGCAGTGGTGCGCGAATTTCCAGGCGGTGCTGAGCGAGGCCGAACGGGTGCTGCGTCCGGGCGGCGTGCTGGCCTTTAGCAGCCTGTGCGTGGGCACCCTGCAGGAGTTGCGCGACAGCTGGCAGGCCGTCGACGGTTTTGTTCACGTTAACCGCTTCCGCCGTTTCGAGGATTACCAGCGCCTGTGTGGCACCAGTGGTCTGGCCCTGCTCAGCTTGCAAACCAGGCCTGAAACCCTGCACTACCCGGATTTGCGCAGCCTGACCCATGAGCTCAAGGCCCTGGGGGCGCATAACCTCAATCCGGGTCGTCCCGGCGGCCTGACCGGGCGGGCACGTATGCGTGCGCTGCTCGATGCCTACGAGCAGTTCCGTCAACCTCAGGGTCTGCCAGCCACCTATCAGGTGGTTTACGGCCTGCTGCGCAAGGAGTCATCGTCATGAATTCGGCCTTTTTTGTTACGGGTACCGATACTGAAATTGGCAAGACCACCATTGCGGCCGGTCTGCTGCATGCGGCGCGGTTGCGCGGCCTGTCCACCGCTGCGGCCAAACCGGTGGCGTCGGGTTGTGTGCGCACGGCTGACGGCCTGCGCAATGACGATGCTCTGGCGCTGCTGGGTGAATGCAGCCTGGCGCTGGGCTATGACGAAGTTAATCCGCTGGCTTTCGAGCCTGCTATTGCCCCCCATCTGGCTGCCCGGGAAGCGGGGGTACAACTGGATGTAGCCAGCCTGCTCGGGTCGGTGAGGGCCGTAATGGCCAAGGGTGCCGGATTGACCCTGGTGGAGGGCGCAGGCGGTTGGCGTGTGCCGCTGGGCGGGCGCGAGAACCTGTCCGACCTGGCCGTGGCCCTGGGCCTGCCGGTGATTCTGGTGGTGGGAGTGCGTCTGGGCTGCATCAATCAGGCGGTGCTGACGGCCGAGGCCATCGCCCGTGACGGGCTGCCGCTGGTCGGCTGGGTAGCCAACCTGGTGGACCCGCAAACCTCACGGCTGGAGGATAACCTGGCGACCCTGGCCGAGCGTCTGCCCGCGCCCTGTATAGGTTATGTGCCCCGCCTGGCGCAGGCCACGCCGGCCGCGGTGGCCAGCCATCTGGACCTGGAATTTTTGCAACGCCGGCTATAAGCAGTAACAAAGCCATAGCCTTTTGCTCGTACATTTTTTGAGCAAACTCTGCTTCAATGAAGGCGTTAGTGGTCTGACATAGCGGGAGCTGTGCCATGGAAATTTCTGCAAGTGCCTTCAATTCGGGTATCAACAGCATTCAGGCGGGTCAGCGACGTGCTGACCAGGCCGCGTCGGATATCGCCAGCAATGCCGTTGCCCAGCAACCGCAGCCGAGTTCTGCCGCGCCGGCCAACCAAGTCAATCCGGCGACCAGCCTGGCAGAGCAGACTCGCCCCGATCTGACGGAGAGCCTCGTGGCCTTGCGTCAGGCCCAGAACGAGGTCGAGGCGGGCGCCCAAGTGGTTAAAACCGCTGATGAGGTGCTTGGCACCCTGATCGACACCACCGCCTGACCGGTCAGCCCCGAGCCTAGCCATGCGCGAGTGGAACAGGTCACTCGGGGTTGAGGAGCGATTGCATGCAAATCGGCGGCGCATTCATGCCACCTGCGCTTGCAGCGACAGTACCCTCGGCTAGCCGTTTCAACCCGGACAGTCGTTCCGCTGCAGCCCTTCCTCCTTCTTCCAGCGACGTTGGTCAATCGGCTTCCGTTCAGCCTTTCGCGCCTGGCCGCGACGCAGCCGAACAGGCGCCCGCATCCAACGCCAAGGGGACCGCTGCTTCATCCTCAGGTCAGTCTCTGAATCGGCAGGAACTGCTTGAGGTTGCCAGGCTGAGTCAGCGTGACCAGGAAGTGCGGGCGCATGAGCAGGCTCACGCATCCGTCGGTGGTGCTTATGCCGGCGCACCCAGCTATACCTATGCACGTGGGCCGGACGGCAGGCGTTATGCCGTGGGAGGAGAGGTCAGCATCGACACGGGGCCGGTGGCCAATGATCCAGCGGCGACCCTGCGTAAGATGGAAGTCGTGATAAGGGCTGCTCTGGCGCCGGCCGAGCCTTCGGCTCAAGACCGGCGTGTTGCCGCTCAGGCACAGGGCTTGATGGCCCAGGCCAGGGCCGAGCTGGCCACGGTTCGCCAGGAAGCGCTTCAGAGTCAGGCGATTGACCAGGCAGCGCCGCAGGGCGCCGGAACAAAAGAAACCGAGCAAACAAAAAATAGTCGTGACGTGCAGCAGGGCCT
>JBFHPI010000164.1:0-6922 GCA_041592855.1 Pseudomonas sp. | reverse complement strand
CGACCGCGCAACTCCACCTGGCGGTGCAGGGCGAAACGCTCGGCATCAAAGGGCAGCTGAAAGGCCAGGCTTTCGCCACTGGCCGGCAGCTGGATATGGGCCAGCAGGGAGTAAGGCCGGCCCTTCGGGTCGATGGCCAGCAGGGCCAGTTCCACCTGGGCCCGGGCGGGGATGCCGAGCAGGGTGCCGCTGAGTTCGCGCTGATGCGCCGGCGCGATAACGGGGGCTGCGGCGGGCGTCGGGACTGGCTGGCTTGGCGGCGCGGCGTTGGAGCTGGTCGGGGCCGGGCTGGCGCAGCCATGCAGCAGGCCGAGCAGGCTGCACAGCAGCGTGGTACGCAAGGCGTTGGCGAGGTGGGTCACGATAGGCACCGGTTGGCGGATATGGGCGCCTATATAGCGCAAAGTCCGCGGCTTGTCTTGCCCGTGGGATGCGCTAACATGGCGGCTTCCCGTCCAAGGCTGCTTTATTTATGCACTGTCCCTTCTGCGGCGCCAACGACACCAAGGTTATCGACTCGCGCCTGGTCGCCGAGGGCGAGCAGGTGCGCCGTCGGCGCGAATGCCTGGCCTGCGAGGAGCGCTTCACCACCTTCGAGACCGCCGAACTGGTGATGCCGCGACTGATCAAGCAGGACGGCAGTCGCCAGCCCTTCGATGAGGACAAGCTGCGCGCCGGCATGCAGCGCGCCCTGGAAAAGCGTCCGGTGAGCATCGAGCGTCTGGAAGCCGCCATCGCCCATATCAAGCACAAGCTGCGCGCCACCGGTGAACGCGAGATCAAGTCGCTGGTGCTGGGCGAACTGGTGATGGCCGAGCTGCAGAAGCTCGATGAAGTGGCCTATATCCGTTTTGCCTCGGTCTATCGGCGCTTTCAGGACCTCAACGAGTTCCGCGAGGAAATCGACCGCTTGTCCCGCGAGCCCGCCAAGGGCTGATGATGAGCAACGATCAGGCCTATATGGCCCGTGCGCTGGAGCTGGCGCGCAAGGGCCTGTATTCCACCCATCCCAATCCCCGGGTCGGCTGCGTCATCGTGCGCGATGGGCAGATCGTCGGCGAAGGCTGGCATGCCCGGGCCGGCGAGCCCCATGCCGAGGTGCACGCCCTGCGCCAGGCCGGTGAAAGGGCCCGGGGCGCCACCGCCTACGTCACCCTTGAGCCCTGCAGCCATCATGGACGCACCCCACCCTGTGCCGATGCCCTGATCAATGCCGGGGTGGCGCGGGTGGTGGCGGCCATGCAGGACCCCAATCCCCAGGTCGGTGGCAGTGGCCTGCTGCGCCTGATGCATGCCGGTATTGCGGTGCACAGTGGCGTGCTGGAGGCCGAGGCGCGCAGCCTCAATGCCGGCTTTATCAAGCGCATGGAGGAGGGCCTGCCCTTTGTCCGGGTCAAGCTGGCCATGAGCCTGGACGGCCGCACTGCCATGGCCAATGGCGAGAGCCAGTGGATCACCGGCCCGGCCGCGCGTTCAGCGGTGCAGCGCCTGCGCGCCCGCTCCAGCGTGGTGCTGACGGGCGCGGACACTGTATTGGCTGACGGTGCGCGCCTGACCTTGCGTGAGAGCGAGTTGGGCCTCAGCCCCGAACAGACCTTTATGGCCCTGTCCCGGCAGCCCTTGCGGGTGCTGGTGGACGGGCGTCTGCGCGTGCCCCTGAATGTGCCCTTCTTCCAGGCCGGCGCCGCCATGGTGGCCACCTGTGCGGCGGCCTCGGCGCGTTTTCGCTATCTGGATCATGGCCACGAACTATTGGCCGTGCCCGGCAGTAACGGGCATGTTGACCTGCGTAAGTTGCTGATCGAACTGGCCGGGCGCGGCGCCAATGAAGTGCTGGTGGAGGCCGGGCCGCGACTGGCCGGTGCCTTTACCCGGCTGGGGCTGGTGGATGAGTACCAGCTGTTCGTCGCCGCCAAGTTTCTCGGCTCCAGCGCCCGGCCGCTGCTCGACCTGCCCCTGGGGCGCATGGCCGAGGCGCCGGCGCTGAAAATCGTGGAAATGCGCGCGGTGGGGGATGACTGGCGGATTATTGCGCTGCCCCAGCCCATCGAGTGATCTGCACCTATTCACGCGGTCGCCTGACCATGCAGGGCAGCGGCAATTGTGGTAAAACGCCACTCGGCCACAGTAGGTGGCCAGTACGTTCTCAGGGCGGGGTGAGATTCCCCACCGGCGGTAATGGCTTCAGTGCCTAGCCCGCGAGCGCTTGCAGGGCCTGTGAAAACAGCCTGGCAAGGTCAGCAGACCCGGTGTGATTCCGGGGCCGACGGTTAGAGTCCGGATAAAGAGAGAGCGGGATTCCCTCCAAGGGCGCGGCCTGACTGCGCCCGTGAAATCCCTTTCCTCCGAAACGCCCTGTTTGTCGCCAAACAGGAGTGCGTCGTGATGTCTTATGTTTTGCTTGCCAGCGGCTCTGCGCCGGTTGGCGAATTGCGAGTAGGGGAGGCCTGATGTTTACCGGCATTATCGAAGCGATTGGCAGTATCCGTGCATTGACCCCCAAGGGCGGTGATGTGCGGGTGTATGTGGCCACCGGCAAGCTCGACCTGGCCGATGTGAAACTGGGTGACAGCATTGCGGTCAACGGCGTATGCCTGACGGCGGTGGAGTTGCCCGGTGATGGCTTCTGGGCCGATGTCAGCCGCGAAACCCTGGCCCGTACCGCCTTTATCGACCTGAAGGCCGGCAGCAAGGTCAATCTGGAAAAGGCCCTGACGCCGACCAGTCGCCTGGGCGGTCATCTGGTCAGTGGTCATGTCGATGGTATCGGTGAGGTCATCTCCCGCGAGGACAATGCCCGCGCCGTGCAATTCAGGATTCGCGCGCCCCGTGAACTGGCCAAGTACATCGCCCACAAGGGCTCGATCACCGTCGACGGCACCAGCCTGACGATCAACGCGGTCAATGGCGCCGAGTTCGAGCTGACCATAGTGCCGCACACCCTGGCCGAGACCATCATGGTCGATTACCGCCCGGGACGTCAGGTCAACCTCGAAGTGGACCTGCTGGCGCGTTACCTGGAGCGCCTGCTGCTGGGCGACAAGGCCGCCGAACCCAAGGCATCGGGTCTGTCCGAAAGCTTTCTTGCCGAACACGGCTACCTGAAGAATTAAAAGGAGACGCCCCATGGCGCTCAATACCGCTGAAGAACTGATCGAAGACATCCGCGCCGGCAAGATGGTCATCCTGATGGATGACGAGGACCGCGAAAATGAAGGCGATATCATCATCGCCTCCGAATGCGTGACCGCTGAACACATCAATTTCATGGCGCGCTTCGCCCGCGGCCTGATCTGCATGCCCATGACCCGCGAGCGCTGCGAACTGCTCAAGCTGCCGCTGATGGCGCCGCGTAACGGCTCCGGCTTCGGCACCAAGTTCACCGTGTCCATCGAGGCGGCCACCGGCGTGACCACCGGCATCTCCGCCGCCGATCGGGCGCGCACCGTGCAGGCCGCCGTGGCGAAGGGCGCAGTGGCCGACGATATCGTCAGTCCCGGCCATATCTTTCCGCTGATGGCCCAGCCCGGTGGCGTGCTGGCCCGAGCCGGGCACACCGAAGCGGCCTGCGACCTGGCGCGCATGGGCGGTTTTGAGCCCAGCGGGGTGATCTGCGAGATCATGAACGACGATGGCACCATGGCTCGTCGCCCGGAGCTGGAGAAGTTCGCCGAAGAACACAACCTGAAGATCGGCACCATTGCCGACCTGATCCACTACCGTCTGATTCACGAGCGCACCGTGGAACGCGTCAGCGAGCAGGTGCTGGACAGCGAGCTGGGCCCGTTCAATCTGGTCACCTACCGCGATTCGGTGGAGAACGACGTGCATATGGCCCTGACCCTGGGCAAGATCTGCGCCGAGGAGCCGACCCTGGTGCGGGTGCACAATATGGACCCGCTGCGCGACCTGTTTATGGTCAAGCAGGGCGGCCGCTGGAGTCTGCGTGCGGCCATGGCCGAGGTGGCCAAGGCCGGCAGTGGCGTGGTGCTGCTGCTGGGCAACCCGCTGACCGGTCCGGACCTGCTGGCCCACCTTGAACGTCAGCTGGGCAGCGAGGCCAAGGTGGCCAGCCCCACCACCTACAGCACCGTGGGCGCCGGCTCGCAGATCCTGCGCGACCTGGGCGTGCGCAAGATGCGCCTGATGAGCTCGCCGATGAAGTTCAACGCAATATCCGGTTTTGATCTGGAGGTTGTAGAATACCTGCCGGCTGATTAAAGGTCGGCTCCGCAGGAGTCGCATCTGGCGCCCCTGTCCCAGAGGGAGAGGGGCGCACTAAGTCCGCTCCACTTGGGAGCCTCTATTTTTATTTCAGGGCACCTAAGCCCTGGCTCTTTAAACACTGTGAGAACTCGCTATGACCCTGAAGACCATCGAAGGTACTTTTATCGCCCCCAAGGGCCGCTACGCCCTGGTGGTTGGCCGCTTCAACAGCTTCGTCGTGGAAAGCCTGGTCAGCGGCGCCGTGGACGCCCTGGTGCGTCATGGCGTGAGTGAAAGTGAGATCACCATCATCCGCGCGCCGGGTGCCTTCGAGATTCCCCTGGTAGCGCAGAAAGTTGCCCAGCGTGGCGATTTCGACGCCATCATCGCCCTGGGCGCAGTGATCCGTGGCGGCACCCCGCACTTCGAATATGTCGCCGGTGAGTGCACCAAGGGCCTGGCCCAGGTGTCCATGGAGTTCGGTATTCCGGTGGCCTTTGGCGTGCTGACCGTCGACTCCATCGAGCAGGCCATCGAACGTTCCGGCACCAAGGCCGGCAACAAGGGTGCCGAAGCCGCCCTGTCCGCCCTGGAAATGATCAGCCTGCTGGCGCAGTTGGAGGCCAAGTGAGCCAGAGCGATAACGGCGGCCAGAAGCCCCAAAGCAAAGGCCCGAAAGCCCCCAGCGGCAAGACTCTGGCCCGTCGCCAGGCGCGTACCCTGGCCATGCAGGCCCTGTACTCCTGGCATATCGCGGGGCAAGCGCTGAATGAAATCGAGGCGCAGTTTCGCGTCGACAACGATTTCAGTGCGGTGGACGGTGCCTATTTCCACGAGATTCTGCATGGCGTGCCACGGCAGAAGACCGAAATCGACGGCGCTTTCGAGTCCCTGCTCGACCGCCCCCTGGCCGAGATCGATCCGGTTGAACTGTCGATCCTGCGCCTGTCCACCTACGAGCTGAAGAACCGCGTGGATATCCCCTACCGCGTGGTGATCAACGAAGGCATCGAGCTGGCCAAGGTGTTTGGCGCCACCGACGGGCACAAGTTCGTCAACGGCGTGCTGGACAAGCTGGCGCCGCGCCTGCGGGCCGATGAAGTTCGCGCGTTCAAGCGTTAAGGTCTTGGCGATTTTTGGCTTACGACCTTGCGAGCTAGAGTCCTGCAAGGCAAAAGCAGGCGAGGAAGCGCAGTGTGCTCTAGCACATGAGCATTTTGAGCCTGCTTTTAACGCAGCAGGGCCGACGCGCAGCAGATCGTTGCGGTCTCATGGGTGAGTTCGAGCTGATCCGTCATTACTTCGCCGCCGCGCCCTGTGCGCAGGCGGGCGAAGGTGTGGCCCTGGGCATCGGCGACGACTGCGCCCTGCTGGATGTCCCGGCCGGCGAGCAGCTGGCGGTGTCCACAGACAGCCTGGTGGCTGGGGTGCATTTTCCCGAGTCCGCCGAGCCCTTTCTTCTTGGCCAGCGTGCCCTGGCCGTGTCCGCCAGCGACCTGGCGGCCATGGGCGCCACGCCTATCGGTTTTACTCTGGCCCTGACCCTGCCTGCCGTCCGTGCCGACTGGCTGGAGGCCTTTGCCCGCGGCCTGAACCTGATGGCGCAAGACTGCGGGTTGCGCCTGATTGGCGGGGATACCACCCGCGGTTCCCTGAGCCTGACCCTGACGGTATTTGGCCGCGTGCCCCGGGGCCAGGCCCTGACCCGCGGCGGTGCTCGGGTGGGCGATCTGCTCTGCGTCGGCGGCACGCTGGGCGATGGCGCCGGCGCCTTGCCCCTGGTGCTGGGGCAGTTGCAGGCCGAGCCGGCTGTGGCTGAGGCGCTGCTGGCCCGCTACTGGTCGCCGCAGCCGCAACTGGCTCTGGGCCAGGTGCTGCGTGGCAAGGCCACGGCTGCGCTGGATATTTCCGATGGCCTGCTGGCCGACTGCGGGCATATTGCCGTCGCCTCAGGGGTGGCGTTGCAGATCGAGCGGGCCCGCCTGCCTCTGTCTGCACCGCTCAAGGCCCTGCATGGGCTGGAAGGTGCCCGTCGCCATGCCCTCAGTGGTGGCGACGATTACCGTCTGGCCTTTACCCTGCCGGCGGCCGAATTGCCCGGGCTGCAGGCGGCGGGCTGGCCCGTGACAGTGGTGGGGCAGGTCATGGCGGGGCAGGGTGTGCTCCTGCTCGACGAGCAAGGCCAGGCTCTGTCTGTACCTGTGGGTGGTTATCAACATTTCGAGGGCTCGTCATGAGCGATAAATCGACTGCCCGGCAGGGGGCGCGGGTGCCACCTTCGGTATGGCGCAATCCCTGGCACTTTCTGGCCTTCGGTTTCGGTTCTGGCGCCATGCGTCAGGCGCCGGGCACCTGGGGCACGCTGGTCGGCCTGGCCTTTGTGCCGCTGCTCCAGTTGCTGCCTTATTGGGGCTATGGCGCGGTGCTGGTGCTGGGCAGCCTGTTCGGCGTTTGGTTGTGCGGCAAGGTGGCGCGGGAACTTGGGGTGCATGACCATGAGGGCATCGTCTGGGACGAGTTCGTTGGCATCTGGATCACCCTATGGCTGGCGCCCTCCGGCTGGGGCTGGATACTGCTAGGCTTTTTACTATTCAGGCTGTTCGACATCCTCAAGCCCTGGCCGATCAGTTGGGTGGACCGGCGGGTTCAGGGCGGGTTGGGCATCATGCTCGATGATATCCTCGCCGGGCTTGCTGCCTGGCTGGTGTTGCAGGCT
>JBFHPI010000163.1:0-6961 GCA_041592855.1 Pseudomonas sp. | reverse complement strand
GGTGGGCACCAGGGCCAGGCTGATGCCCAGATCCTCTTCTTCACCCAACAGGTGCTCGGGGTCGTAGGCCTTGAAGGCCAGGCCAAGCAGGGTGGCAACCGGGCCCAGGGTGATATAGCGCTTCTCCCAGTTCAGGCGCAGGCCGATCACTTCCTCGCCTTGCCACTGGCCCTTGCAGACGACTCCGGTGTCCGGCATGGCGCCGGCATCGGAGCCGGCCAGGGGGCCGGTGAGGGCGAAGCAGGGGATGTCCTCACCGCGGGCCAGGCGCGGCAGGTAATGATCGCGCTGGGCCTCGGTGCCGTAGTGTAGCAGCAGTTCGGCCGGGCCCAGGGAGTTGGGCACCATCACCGTGGAGGCCAGATCGCCGGAGCGTGTAGCCAACTTCATCGCCACCTGGGAGTGGGCATAGGCGGAAAAGCCCTTGCCACCGTATTGCTTGGGGATGATCAGGGCGAAGAAACCGTGTTCCTTGATATGCGCCCATGCCTCGGCGGGCAGGTCCATCTGCTGGCCGATCTGCCAGTCGCTGACCATGGCGCAGAGGGCTTCGGTGGGACCGTCGATAAAGGCTTGTTCTTCTTCGCTCAGTTGCGCCCTGGGATAGGCCAGCAGGGTGTCCCAATTGGGCCGGCCGCTGAACAGTTCGCCATCCCACCATACGGTGCCGGCTTCGATCGCATCGCGCTCGGTGTCCGACATCGGTGGCAGTACGCGCTTGAACCAGGCAAACAGTGGTGCGCTGAGCAGGCGGCGGCGTTGTTCCGGCAGGGCCAGGGGCAGGGCCACGGTCAGCAGCAACAGCCCGAGCACGGCCAGCAGCCAGGCGGGGGCGGGGCTGAAGATACCCATCAGCAGCAGGTAACCGACGGTAATGCCGAGGGCGGTCCAGGGGGGCGTGCGACGGTGGGCCAGATAAGCCACGCCAAGAACCAGAAGCAGTAACCAGATAACAATCATGTGAATCCTCCGTGAAGATAGGGTGCGAGCGCGACTTGTATAAGCGTAGTCGTCATGGGTGGCGGTAAGTGTGCCAATTTTGGCCGAATTGTCATGACATGGGCCCGTTCCAAGCCCTTAGACTGCAAGCGCAGTCATGGAGGAAACCTGATGCGTGAGTACCTCGAGCCCGGCCGCTTTATCGATAGTGACCACCCCGCGCTGATGGAGTTCGCCAATTTCCACCGAGGCGACAGTAACGAGCCCCGCGAACAGGCCCTGAACCTGTACCGGGCAGTGCGTGACGAGATTCGCTACAACCCCTATGTCTTCAGCCGCGACCCCGAAAGCCTCAAGGCCAGCCAGGCGTTGTTGGCTGGCGAGAGTTACTGCGTGCCCAAGGCCAATCTGCTGGCCGCCTGCGCCCGCCATTGTGGCATCCCTGCGCGCATAGGCCTGGCCGATGTGCGCAATCACCTGTCCACCCCGCGTTTGCTGGAGCTGCTGCGCAGCGAGGTGTTCGCCATGCATGGCTACACCGAGCTGTACCTGGATGGGTGCTGGGTCAAGGCCACGCCGGCCTTCAATGCCGCGCTGTGCCGGGTGTTCAAGGTGGCGCCGCTGGAGTTCGACGGTATCCATGACAGTGTCTTTCATCCCTATAACGAACGGGGTGAGCGCTATATGGAGTACCTGCACGATCATGGTCAGTTTGCCGATCTGCCCGAGTCGCTGTTCTTCGACCATTTGGCGCGTTGCTATCCCCATCTGTTTGCCGAGGATGCGCCGCTGCTGATGGGGGATTTTCAGGGCGAAGCCCTATTGCCTCCCAGCTGAACTGGGACCTGGGCCTTTGCCTGGGGGTGAGCGGCAAGAGGGGCGCGACTGAGCGCTGTATTGATGCATTCGATAGGCACCATCGAGATGCCGGGGTTTTAACTTTCGCTGGCGCTGGTAGGCTGCGCACTCTGCTTTGCCCGCTATGCAGCCAGGGCGAGCAAGACGCTAGACTGCCATCGCCACGCGCCGCCTCTGCTGGTGCGTGTGACGCTTCACATTTGCCAATCAGGTGCGCCCATCTTTATGAGTACCGCTCTGTCTATCCGCCAGTTGAGCAAAACCTACGACAATGGTTTCCAGGCCTTGCACGGCATTGATCTGGATGTGGCCGAGGGGGACTTCTTCGCCCTGCTCGGCCCCAATGGGGCCGGCAAGTCCACCACCATCGGCATCCTCTCCACCCTGGTGCGCAAGAGTGGTGGCACGGTGAATGTGTTCGGCCACGACCTGGACCGTGAGCCGGCGGCGCTCAAGCGCTGCCTGGGCGTGGTGCCCCAGGAGTTCAATTTCAATCAGTTCGAGAAGGCCTTCGATATCGTCGTGACCCAGGCCGGCTATTACGGCATCCCGGCGCGCATCGCCCGGGAGCGGGCCGAGCAGTACCTGACCCAGCTGGGTTTGTGGGACAAGCGCGATGTGCCGTCGCGGGAGTTGTCCGGGGGCATGAAGCGACGCCTGATGATCGCCCGCGCCCTGGTGCATCAGCCGCGCCTGCTGATCCTCGACGAGCCCACCGCCGGCGTGGATATCGAACTGCGCCGCTCGATGTGGAGCTTTCTCACCGAGCTCAACCAGCAGGGCATCACCATCATTCTCACCACCCACTACCTGGAAGAGGCCGAGCAGCTGTGCCGCAACATCGGCATCATCGATCACGGCCGGATCGTCGAAAACACCAGCATGAAAGCGCTGCTGAAAAAGCTGCATGTGGAGACCTTCCTGCTCGACCTCAAGGAGTCCCAACTGGTGGCGCCGCAGTTGCTCGGCTACCCGGCGCGGCTGATGGATCACCACACTCTGGAGGTACAGGTGGAAAAGAGTCAGGGCGTGACCGAGTTGTTTCGCCAGCTGGCCCAGCAGAAGATTGAGGTGCTCAGCCTGCGCAACAAGACCAATCGCCTGGAGGAGCTGTTTGTCTCCCTGGTGGAAAAGAATCTGGCCCAGGAGGCGCAATGAACACGGCGTATCTGAACAGCGAGCTGGCGGCCAACTGGGTGGCCCTGCGCACCATCGTGCGGCGCGAGGTGCGTCGCTTTACCCGCATCTGGCCGCAGACCCTGTTGCCGCCGGCCATCACCATGGTTTTGTACTTCATCATCTTCGGCAACCTGATCGGCCGGCAGATCGGCGATATGGGCGGCTTCAGCTATATGGAGTACATCGTGCCGGGGCTGATCATGATGTCGGTGATCACCAACAGTTACGGCAACGTGGTGTCGAGCTTCTTTGGCAGCAAGTTCCAGCGCAATATCGAGGAACTGCTGGTGGCTCCGGTCTCGCCCCACATCATCCTCACCGGCTATGTCATCGGCGGGGTGCTGCGCGGGCTGGCGGTGGGCTTTATCGTGACCTTGCTGTCGCTGTTCTTCACCAAGCTCTCGGTGCATCACCTGGGGGTGACGGTGCTGGTGGTGTTGCTGACCGCCACCATCTTCTCCATGGGTGGCTTTATCAATGCGGTGTTCGCGCGCAGCTTCGATGACATCTCGATCATTCCGACCTTCGTGCTGACGCCGCTGACCTACCTGGGTGGGGTGTTCTATTCCATCACCCTGTTGCCGCCGCTGTGGCAGACGGTGTCGATGGGCAACCCCATCCTGCATATGGTCAATGCCTTCCGCTACGGCATTCTTGGCGTTTCCGATATCCGTATCGGCGTGGCTATCGGCTTTATGCTGTTGGCGGCCGCACTGCTGTATGGCGTGTGCATTCGCCTGTTGGTCAGTGGTCGCGGCATGCGCCAGTAGCAAACATCAGGAAATACTTTGCGCGGCTGATCGGGCTGTCTAGCTCGTTAGACTCAGCTTCTACAAGATCATAGGGGTTGTATATGTTTGTCCGCTCAACCGCGCGCTGGCTGACTTCCTTGGCGCTGCTGGCCAGTCTGTGCTCACCGCTCGCCCTGGCCCAGGGGCCACTGGTGGAAGTGGTGCAGGTGCAGCGGCAGTTGGTGCGTGACGAGCTGATCACCTTTGGCTCTCTGGCCTCCGACGAGTCGGTGATGATCCGCCCGGAGCTCGCCGGGCGGCTGGCGCGTCTGCATTTCCGCGAGGGCCAGCGGGTCGAGGAGGGCGCCTTGCTGGTCAGCCTGGACGATGCCATTAGTCGCGCCGAGCTGGCCCAGGCCCGGGCCAATCTGAACCTGGCAGAAAAGAATTTCGAACGAGCGCAGATGCTGTTCAAGCGTGGCGCCAGCAATGCTCAGGCTCTGGATGAAGCCAGTGCCCAGCAGCAGGCGGCTCGTGCCAGTCTGGCGCTGGCCCAGGCACGCCTGGACAAGACGCAGATCCTGGCGCCCTATTCCGGCGTGCTTGGGCTGCGTCATGTCAGCCCTGGCGATTACCTGAGAGAAGGGCAGGATATCGTCAACCTGGAAGTCCTTGATCCGCTGAAGGTCGATTTTCGTATTCCGCAGAAAGCCGTCAGCCAGATCCGTCTGGGGCAAGCCATCGAAATCAGCCTGGATGCCTATCCCGGGGAGCGTTTTGTCGGTGAGATCTTCGCCATCAACCCGCGTCTGGATGAGAGCGGGCGCAGCCAGGCGGTGCGTGCCCGCATCGATAATGCTGATGGGCGGCTGAGTCCCGGGCAGTTCGTCAAGGTGGCGGTGATTCTGGAGGAGCGCCCCGAGGCGTTGGTCATTCCCGAGGAAGCGGTAATGCCGGTGGGCGAGCGCCTATTGGTCAATCTGGTGGTCGATGGTCAGGTGCAGGTCCGCGAGGTGCGTCTGGGCCGTCGCCAGGCTGGCCTGGTCGAGGTGCGCGAAGGCCTGAGCGGTGATGAAACCCTGATCAGCGCCGGTTGGCAGAAGGTGCGCGTGGGCATGCCCGTGCGCACCAAGGTGGTGGAGCGCCAGCCATGACCCTGTCCGACATCTGTATCCGCCGGCCGGTGTTCGCCACCGTGCTGTCGCTGATCGTGGTGTTGCTTGGGCTGATGGCCTATGACCGCTTGAGTGTGCGCGAATACCCCAATATCGATGTGCCCATCGTCACGGTGAATGTCACCTATCCCGGCGCCAGCCCGGAGATCATGGAGTCCCAGGTGGCGCAGCCGGTTGAAGACGTACTGTCGGGGATCGAGGGCCTGGATTTTGTCAGCTCCATCAGCCGCTCGGAAAACACCCAGATTACCGCTCAGTTCCGCCTGGGCAGCAACGCCGATGAGGCCGCCAACGATGTGCGCGACCGCCTGGGGCGGGTGCGCGGCCTGCTGCCGGAGGAGATTCGTGAACCCATAGTGCAGAAGGTTGAGGCCGATGCTCAGCCGGTGATCTGGATCGCCTTCTACAGCGACCGCTACAGCTCGATGGAAATCACCGATGTGCTGGAGCGGGTGATCAAGGACCGTCTGCAGACCATTCCCGGCGTGGCCGAAGTGCAGATCCGCGGGGGGCGTACCTATGCCATGCGCATCTGGCTGGATCCGGAAAAGCTGGCCGCCCATAACCTGACCGTGCAGGACGTGGAAGACGCCTTGCGGCGACAGAACGTGGAAATCCCCGCTGGGCGCATTGAGTCTCGCGAGCGTGAATTTACCGTGCTCTCGGAAACCGATCTGAATACCCCGCAGCAGTTCAACGAGCTGATTCTCGATGACAGTCGCGGCTACCTGTTGCGCCTGGCCGATGTGGGCTATGCCGAAATCGGTCCCCGTGACGAGCGCAGTATTGTGCGCTTCAAGGGGCTGCCAGCGGTGTCCATGGGGGTGATCAAGCAGGCTACGGCCAACCCGCTGGAAATTTCCGCAGGCCTGGAGGCCGCGATGCCGGAGATTCGTGCGCTATTGCCCGACGGCATGGAAATGCAGGTGGCCAACGACAGTTCGCTGTTTATCCGCGAGTCGATCAACAACGTCTTTATCACCATCTGGGAAGCGGTGGCGCTGGTCATTCTGATCATCTTTATCTTCCTGCGCTCGCTGCGCGCCACCCTGATTCCGCTGGTCACCATCCCCGTCTCCTTGATCGGTGCCTTTGCCCTGATGAGCCTGATGGGCTTTTCCATCAACACCCTGACGCTGCTGGCCATGGTGCTGGCCATCGGCCTGGTGGTGGACGATGCCATCGTCATGCTGGAGAACATCCATCGCCATATCGAGGACGGTATGGCGCCGCTGCAGGCGGCGTTCAAGGGCAGTCGCGAGATCGCCTTTGCGGTGATCGCCATGACCCTGACTCTGGCCGCAGTGTTCGCCCCCATCGGCTTTATGCAGGGCACCACCGGCAAGCTGTTTACCGAGTTCGCCTGGACATTGGCTGGGGCGGTGCTGGTGTCGGGTTTTGTCGCCCTGACCCTGACGCCCATGATGTGCGCGGTGATGCTCAAACCGCATCAGGCGGGTGAGCAGCACAGCAAGGTGTACAACCTGATCGAAGCTTTCCTCGATGGCCTGACCAAGGGTTACCGGCGCTGGTTGGCCCGCGCCTTGAGTGCCTGGCCGCTGGTGCTCGGCGTGTTAGTGCTGGCTTTTGTGCTGTGCGCCTGGCTGTTCAGCGGTTTGAAGTCGGAGCTGGCGCCCACCGAAGACACCGGCACCATCGTCGGTGTATTCAACGGTCCGGACGGCGCCACCATCGGCTATACCGGGCGCTATGCCCGGGAAATCGAAGCGGCCTACGAGAGCATCCCGGAAACCAATCGCTATATGGTGATTGCCGGTTTTCCGACTGTGGCCCAGGGCATTTCCTTTATGAAGCTGGAAGACTGGGGCGACCGGACCCGCAGCCAGTTCGAGATTCGCGATGAGCTGCTGCCCAGGTTTATGGACATTGCCGGGGTCCGAGCCTTTCCGGTCAATCGTCCGCCGCTGGGGCAGAGCGCGCGCAACCAGCCGGTGAACTTCGTGATTCGCTCGTCCATGGAATATGCCGAGCTGCAGGGCTATGTCGAAGAATTGTTGGGTCGGGTGCGCGAGTATCCGGGGCTGGAAAGTCTGGACAGTGATCTGAAACTCAATTCGC
>JBFHPI010000162.1:0-6990 GCA_041592855.1 Pseudomonas sp. | reverse complement strand
GGCCTCGGCCGAGCTGGAGCTGCCAGCGGTCGGGTAGCGCACATGACCGATACCCATATGGCCGACCAGGCGCTGCATATGGCGCTGCTGGAAGACATCGCGCACCAGACCATTGTCCTTGCGCAGGAACAGCCGGCCATCATGGCTGGTAACGATACCGGCAGCATCCTGGCCGCGGTGTTGTAGGACGGTGAGCGCGTCATACAACGCCTGATTGACGTTCGATTTACCGACGATACCGACAATGCCGCACATGTGACGCAACCTCTAGTCAATAAAACAGAAAAATCCTGACGGGCATAACCCGTCATACCTCAGGGCAGTTTAGGCCCCGACAGCACTTCGTTGAACGGTAATTGCGGGGCAGTGCCGCTGCCCAGCCACTGACTGGAAAGGCCGAGAATCAGATTCTTCGACCAGTCGGCCACCAGCAGAAAATGCGGTAGCAGCTGTGACTCACGCCACCAGATGTCCTCTTGGACCGGCGCCAGACTGATCAGACCGACCAACACCACCACCAGCAACCCGCCGCGAGCCGCACCAAACACCATGCCCAGCAGACGATCGGTGCCGGACAGACCGGTGGCCTTGACCAGCTCGCCAATCAGATAATTGACCAGCGCCCCGACCATCAGGGTGACCACAAACAACAGGGCACAGGCGGCGATGATGCGCACCGAGGGGGTTTCGATATAGTCGACCAGATGCTGCGCCAGGGCGCCGCCAAACAGCCAGGCAACCACGCCGGCGACGATCCAGGTGAGCAGCGACAGGGCTTCCTTGACGAAACCTCGACTCAGACTGATCAGACTTGAGATGGCGACAATGGCGATAATCGCCCAATCGACCCAGGTGAATGTCACGATGCGGTTACCGACGGAAAAGGCGCTGCATTTTAGCAGAGCCCTCCTGCCCAGGTAAGCAAAGCTTTATCAGCTCTTCTCCGGCTGAAAACGCACGACAAAACCGTTGAGCTTGTGCTGACGGTTAAGCTGATCACGCAGCCGATCCGCCTCACCGCGCTCGATCATCGGGCCGACAAACACCCGATTCATGCCATCCACACTGCGGATATAGGCGTTGTAACCCTGGCTGCGCAGGGTCTTCTGCAGGGTTTCGGCTCCCGTACGACTGGACAGGCTGGCCAGTTGCACCGACCAGCTGATCGGCAGGCCATTGCCATCCAGGCGCTTGGCCGGAGCACTGGGCGGTGCAGCGGCAACAGGCGCAACCACCGGGGCACTGGGCTCAGGCTCGGCAATTGCGGGCACCTCGACGGGCTCGGGCTCGTCGAATAGTTCAGGTTCAGGTACAACGACCGGCTGCAATTCGGCCAGCGGTGCTGGCGGCATCTCCGGCATTGCAGGAGCCTCGACCACCACGGCCGGCGCCTCATCCTGACGCGAGAACAGCATCGGCAGGAAAATCACCGCCAAAGCCAACAACACCAGCGCACCCACCATGCGCTGCTTCAATCCATTATCCAGCAAAGCCATCCTGCAGCTCCCCATGGGTCTAGCGGGCCAGCCAATCCAGAGCCTCAGCCACGCAATAGAAAGATCCGAACAACAGTATCTCATCCCCGTCCTGCGCCTTCGTACACTGCGCCTGCAGTGCCTCCAGCACACTGGCATAAGCCGAGACGACAGCTCCCATATTATGCAGGCAAGCCTGCAGCTCGGCGGCCGGTCGAGTGCGCGGCGTCGGCAAGGGCGCCACCGCCCAATCGGCGATCTCCCCCAGCAACGGCCCTATCACCCCGGCCAACTCCTTGTCGGCGAGCAAACCGAACACCGCCAGACGTCTGCCTGCCAAGGGTCGCATAGCCAGACGCTGAGCCAGGTACTCGGCAGCATGGGGATTATGTCCAACATCGAGCAGCAGGGTGAGGGACTTGCCCTGCCATTGCAAGGTGCGCCGATCCAGACGCCCGGTGACACGGGTTCCGGCCAGTGCCTGGGCCAAGGCCTCAGCCTGCCAGGGTAGACCGGTCAGGGCGTAGGCCTGCAGCGCCAGGGCGGCGTTCTCCATAGGCAGATCAAGCAGCGGCAGCTGGCTCAATTGCAGCACCTCGCCCCGCTCATTCAGACCAAACCAGGACCAATGCTGGTCCTCGACACTCAGGTCGTAGTCGCGCCCGCGCAGGAAGAACGGTGTATCCAACAACGCCACCTGGTCCAGCAGCGGCTGCGGCGGATCCAGGTCGCCGCACAGTGCCGGCTTGCCCGCGCGGAAGATACCGGCCTTCTCGAACGCCACCGACTCGCGGCTGTCACCCAGCCACTCGGCATGATCGATGCCGATGCTGGTAACCAGGGCAATATCGGCATCGATCAGGTTGACCGCATCCAGGCGTCCGCCCAGCCCCACTTCAAGCACCAGGGCGTCCAGACCGGCACGCTGAAACAGCCAGAAGGCGGCCAGGGTACCCATCTCGAAATAGGTCAGAGAAATATCGCCGCGGGCAGCCTCTACGGCGGCGAAAGCCGCGCACAGGGCCTCATCACTGGCCAGGGCACCTGCGATCTGCACCCGTTCGTTGTAGCGCAGCAGATGTGGCGAACTGTAGACCCCCACGCGCAAGCCCTGCGCCTCTAGCAGAGCGGCGAGAAAAGCACAGGTCGACCCCTTGCCATTGGTGCCGGTTACGGTGAACACCCGCGGCGCCAGAAGCCCCAGATTCAGGCGCTCCAGCACCGCCCGGCAACGCTCCAGGCCCATGTCGATGGCACTGGGATGCAGTTGCTCCAGGTAGCTCAGCCACTGGGCAAGGGATCGCTCGGTCATGCCGTGGCCGGTAATGCCGCCGGCGAAGGCAGACCCATCAGCTGCGCCAACAGGCGGGCCAGACGCGGACGCAGCTCGGCGCGATGAATGATCATGTCGATGGCGCCATGCTCCAGCAGGAACTCGCTGCGCTGGAAGCCTTCCGGGAGTTTCTCGCGCACGGTCTGCTCGATCACCCGAGGCCCGGCAAAGCCGATCAGTGCACGGGGCTCGGCGACAATCACATCACCGAGCATGGCCAGGCTGGCCGACACACCGCCGTAGACCGGGTCGGTCAGCACCGAGATAAAGGGAATACCTTCTTCCCGCAGACGCGCCAGCACGGCCGAAGTCTTGGCCATCTGCATCAGGGAAATCAGCGCCTCCTGCATGCGCGCGCCACCGGAGGCAGAGAAACACACCAGCGGGCAACGCTTGTCCAGGGCAACATTGGCGGCCTGGACGAAACGCTCACCGACGATGGCGCCCATGGAGCCACCCATAAAGGAAAACTCGAAGGCACAGGTCACCACCGGCATGCCTTCCAGGGTGCCGGCGATGGCGATCAGGGCGTCTTTCTCGCCGGTCTGCTTCTGCGCAGCGGCCAGACGGTCCTTGTACTTCTTGCCATCGCGGAACTTCAGGCGATCGACCGGCTCCAGATCGGCACCGATTTCCTCGCGCCCGTCGCTATCGAGGAACAGATCCAGACGCGAACGGGCATTGATACGCATATGGTGGTTGCACTTGGGGCAGACATCCAGGGTCTTCTCCAGTTCGGGCTTGTACAGCACCGCATCGCAAGACGGGCATTTATGCCACAGGCCTTCCGGCACCGAACTCTTCTTGACCTCGGATCGCATGATCGATGGGATCAGTTTATCTACCAACCAGTTACTCATGCTCATCATCTCCAAAGCTGTGGGGCCAGACCGGCCATGGGCGTTTGCCACCTGGCCTGTCCAGGCAAATTCAGGGATTCAGCCCGAGAGGGCGCCAAGCCATGCGGCTCAAGCGGGCAACCGTCTCGTGACGCGCCAGCAGTGCTCATCCAACACCTGCAACAGGGGTATGGACGGCCAAGCTCCGAGTGCCGTCACATCAGGCTGTGGACTGCTTCACCGCCTGCATAAAGCGTTTAATCTTATCTCCATCCTTGATGCCCTTGCTCGCCTCCACCCCGCCGCTGACGTCCACCGCATAGGGCCGGACCTGGGCAATGGCCGCCGCTACATTCTCAGGGGTCAGGCCACCCGCCAGGATAATCGGCTTGCTCGCCGCCTGCGGCACCAGGGACCAGTCAAACGCCTCACCGGTGCCACCCGGCACGCCGGGGACAAAGGTATCCAGCAACACACCGCGAGCGCCCGCATAAGCGTCGATCTGAGCACCTATGTCATCGCCCGGCTTGACCCGCAAGGCTTTGATATAGGGCCTGCGCCAGCCATCGCAGTAAACCGGGGTTTCATCGCCATGGAACTGCAACAGATCCAGGGGCACGGCATCGAGGATTTCCCCCAGTTCGCAGGGACTGGCATCGACGAACAGGCCCACTGTGGTCACGAAAGGTGGCAAGGCAGCGATAATGGCCCGCGCCTGCTGCACGCTCACCGCCCTCGGACTCTTGGCATAAAACACCAGACCGATCGCATCAGCGCCGGCTTCGGCGGCTGCCAGTGCATCTTCTATGCGGGTAATACCACAGATCTTGCTGCGAACGTCTGACAACGGTACGACCTCGACGGGACAAAGTGAGCCAGATGGTAGCAAAGGGTTTTTCAGGCGTCAGCCGCTACGTCCGGCAGACCGGAAAGAAAGTGTGGCCCAAGGTAGCGCTTGGGCAGATCAAACTCTTCCGGGTAATCGACCTGCACCAGATACAGACCATAGGGATGGGCCGTGACCCCGCCCTCACGGCGAATACGGGTTTCCAGCACTTCCCGGGCCCACTCCACCGGCCGCTCGCCCGCACCTATAGTCATCAGCACCCCGGCGAGATTGCGCACCATATGGTGCAGGAAGGCATTGGCGCGGATATCCAGCACGATAAAGCGACCATGCTGCAACAGCTCAAGATGATGCACGGTCTTCACCGGCGACTTGGCCTGGCACTGGCGGGCACGAAAGGCGCTGAAGTCGTGGGTACCGAGAAAGCACCTGGCGGCCTCGCGCATGCGCTCGACATCCAGCGGGCGGTGATTCCAGGTCACCTCCTCGGCCATATGGGCCGGGCGAATCGGGTCGTTGTAGATCACATAGCGATAGCGCCGGGCCATGGCGCAGAAGCGCGCATCGAAATGCGCCGGCATCAGCTTGGCCCAGGTCACACTGATATCGGCGGGCAGATTCATATTGGCGCCCATGACCCAGGCATGCATGCTGCGCTCCACGGGCGTGCTGAAATGCACCACCTGACCGCTGGCATGTACCAGCGCATCGGTACGCCCGGCACAGCTCAGAACAATAGGCGCACCACCGGCCACCTTGGACAGGGCCTTCTCCAGGGATTCCTGAATGGAAGGCACCCCAGCCCGCTGACGCTGAAAGCCACGATAACGGGACCCCTTGTACTCAACCCCAAGGGCCACCTTGAAAACGCCAACGGCAGCCGTATCGGCTGCCGCTGCAATTACACCATCAGACATTGATTAACTCAGTTTGGCGATCAACTCACGCGCTTCCTGCTGCTGGGCTTCACTGCCCTCGGCAACCACTTCATCGAGAATATCGCGGGCACCTTCGGCATCGCCCATATCGATATAGGCGCGGGCCAGATCCAGCTTGGTTGCGGTTTCATCAGTACCGGAGAGGAAGTCGAAATCGTCTTCGTCTTCCAGACCGGCGGGCGCACTGGCGCCGGCAAGCTCGGGCATGGCGTCATCCATATCGGCAGGCTGCTCCAGGTTGTCGCTGAGCTGCTCCAGTTCGGCACTCACTTCATCCAGTTGTGCGGCAAAGCTATCAGTGGCAGGTGCTGCAGGCGTCTCTTCACTGACCGACAGATCGAAATCCGCCGGCAGGTCAAAGGCATTATCAGCACTGTCTTCCAACCCCTGCATGCTCAGATCCGGGGTCTCGGACTTCTCCTCCGGCATAGCCAGATCGTCATCGAGGCTCAGGAGGAAATCGTCATCTTCCTGGGATGCAGAAGCCTTACTCGGCTCATCCAGATCAAGGCTGAACTCGGCCAGATCAGCATCTAGGGACAGGCTATCGGTCTCATTCGCGTTCGCGTCAGCTGCATCCAGATTCAGATCAAAACCCAGGTCATCCGCATCACCAGCCGGAGTAGGTGCTGGCGCCTCGAAATCCAGATCAACGTCCAGCGACAGACTGTCGGCCGACTTGTTCGGTGCATCCTGCTCCGGCTCAAAATCATCCAGACTCAAATCGAAGGCATCATCCAGATCAGCACCGGTTTCACTTGCAGTCGGCGACGCGGGCTCATCCAGGGTCAGGTCATCCAGGCTGAAACTACCGAGATCGCTATCAGCAGCTGCTGCCGCCATAGCACCGCCCAGGGCTGCGGCCATCGCCGGATACCTGGCCTTGAGCTGATCGACTTCAGCGGCACTGCCACCAATTTCACGCAGTTCGTTGTCCTGACGGGCAAAACCTTCGCGGTCGCCCATCTCGGCATAGACCTCCATCAGTTTCAGACGCAGATCGCCGCGATGGGGCTCCTGGTTCAGGGCATTTTCCAGCAGCTCGGCAGCCTGATTGAAACGGCCATAGGCGATATAAATATCCGCCTCGCCCAAGGCATCGCCGGTTTGCGGGGTAATGGGCGCTTGCGCCTCCTCCGGTGCGAGGTCGGAGGAAGTCAGATCCTCGCCCAGTCCGGCGAAACTGTCGTCCTGCAGGGGCTCGCCACTCGCCAGCTCGGCTTCAGCCATGGCCAGGCTTTCTTGCAGCTCCGCCTCTTTAAGGGCATTGCGGCGGGACAGCATCATCAGCGCAAGTAGCAGCACCAGCAAGGCACCACCACCGGCAGCGCCCAACATCATCGGGTTTTGCAGCATCTGGTCAACGAAACCCGGCTCCTCAACGGGAGCCGGTACCGGCGCCGGCTTGCTCACCGGTTTTACCGGGGCCTCAGGCTTGGCCGGGGTGACGGGAGCTTCGTTGACCACCGGCTTTACCGGGGCGGGTGCAACCTTCTCTTCAACAACCGGTTGCACTGCCTCGCCGGCAGGTTCTTCGCTGTAGTTGAAGTCGGGCTCT
>JBFHPI010000161.1:0-7110 GCA_041592855.1 Pseudomonas sp. | reverse complement strand
CTGAGTTTGGCCGGCATCATGGTCGGCGTTTTCGTTCACCGGCGTTTGGAGGCCGAGCGAGTCGCTGACGAGCGCATGCGCTACCTGGCTCACCACGATGCGCTGTCGGGGCTGCTCAACCGCACGAGCTTCGGCGAAGCCCTGCAGGAAGCCAGTTGGCGCCATGAGGCCAGCGGCTCCGCGTTCTCGGTACTGTGCATCGACCTGGATCACTTCAAGGACGTCAACGACAGCCTCGGCCACGCCGCCGGCGATGAAGTGCTCAGGCAGGTTGGTGAGCGCCTTCGTTCACTGGTGCGGCACGGCGACCGGGTCGCGCGCCTGGGCGGCGATGAATTTGCCCTCCTGCAGAGCGGGGTAGCCTCGTCAAAGGACGTGACCACCTTGGCGGAAAAAGTGGTGGATGTGCTGGCACAACCCTACGAAATTTTCGGCCATACGCTCGAGTCGCGGGCATCGGTCGGCGCTGCCATCTATGGCACGGACGCCACGTCCGTCGAGGGGCTCATGCACAAGGCGGATCTGGCGCTGTATCGCGCCAAGTCGGCCGGCCGCGGCACCTTCAGCTTCTACGACGAGACGCTGGACAAGCAACTGGAGGAGCGGCGTCAACTGATCAGCGAAATGCGCACGGCGATCGGCAGCGAGCAGTTCAAGTTGCACTATCAGCCGCAATATGCGGTGGACGGTAAGACCCTCAAAGGCTACGAGGCGCTTCTGCGCTGGACCCATCCCACGCTCGGGCCACAGGGGCCTGACAAGTTCATTCCGTTGGCCGAAGACACTGGCCTGATCGACCCGCTCGGCCGCTGGGTCTTGCATGCCGCGTGCACGCAGGCGGTACTCTGGCCGAATGAGCTTAGTGTGGCGGTCAACCTTTCCGCGGCGCAGTTCCGGCATGGCGACTTGGTCGAGCTGGTCGCGCGCACCTTGGATGTCACGGGGCTACCCGCCAACCGCCTGGAGCTGGAAATTACCGAGTCGCTGCTAATGAGCAATACCGAGCAGGTGACCCAGGCACTCGGCCGTCTCGCGGCCATGGGCGTCCGCATCGCCATGGACGACTTCGGTACCGGCTATTCGAGCATGGCCTATCTGTGGCGCTTTCCATTCGACAAGCTGAAGATCGACCGCGCCTTTACCGAGCACCTGGATACCGATCCCAAGGTCGACCTGATCGTCAAGTCGATCATCACCCTGGCGCATTCGCTGAATATCCGGGTGAATGCCGAGGGGGTGGAAAAAGCGGGCCAACTCGAGGCCCTGCGCAAGCATCGTTGCGATGAGATTCAGGGGTATCTGCTAGGGCGCCCGGTTGCTGATGACCAGTTGGTTCATCTGCTCGGTGCTATGGCGCCATCTTATATCCCTCCGGTTCAGTCTGACACCTGACCATCCTCGGCCACGGAAACCACGATTTCAGCCACAAAGTCGCAACTCAACACGCGCTCAAATTCATTTGCGTTGCAGGGCTGAAACACCATTGCAGCTGCGATGTTCGATGCACTCCGTGCTAAAGGAGTAGAACCCTTTTTGCTGTCTGCAGGAGCCACTGTCTCGCCCACTCAGCTGAATAGGCCGCGCAGCGCAGCCAGCTGGTGGCTTCCGGGGAATATCTGGCTGCTGACTCGCCCTTCATCGATCCCCAGGTGTTCGATCAGTACGCCCTTGAGCAGGGCGCGCAGGTCATTGGTCGGCTGCAGGTCGCGGTCTTGGTAGAGGCTGCCCAGGGTGGGCCAGTCGCCGACCCAGCGTCCACCGCGTACTCGTCCGCCGAGCAGCATGGCCAGGCTGGCCGTGCCGTGATCGGTGCCGGCACTGCCATTGGGGCGCACGGTGCGGCCGAATTCGGTGATCACCAGTACGGCGGTCTGCTGCCACTGCGGGCCCATGGCCTGGCGCACGCCGAGCAGGCCCTCGGCGAGCAGTTCCAGTTGGCCGGCGAGGCGGCGGTTCTGGTTGCTGTGGGTGTCCCAGCCATCGAGGTCCAGGCTGGCCAGGCGGGCGCTGCCACGCAGGAAGCTGGCGGCCTGCTGGAACAGGCCGAGGACCGCCTGCCGCCCGCGCCCTGCACCCCGGGCATTGCCCGCCTCCATGGCCACGGCGGCCGCCAGAGGGGCGTTCAGTTGCGGGTCGGCGGCGTACATCTGCTGCACGCGGCGCAGGAAATCCTCATTGATCTCGGGCAGGCGCGAAGGTGACCAGGAGTTGACCGGCGCGGTGCCCTGAAAGAGCAGGGGCAGGTTGGCGCCAATGGCGATGCCGTTGCTGCCCGGCAGGGCTTGCAGGCTGCGGTTGAGCCAGCCGCTGCTGAGTTGATGGGGACGCTCACCACCGTTTTCCAGCAGGTTCTGCGCATCGAAGTGCGAGCGTTCGCGGTAGGGGCTGGCGCTGGCCGGCAGCAGCAGTAACTCGCCGCCTTGCCAGAGCGGCAACAGCGACTGCAGGGCGGGATGCAGGGCAAAGGTGCCATCCAGCCGCAGCAGGTCAGGTTCGGGCACGGCCAGTTCGCCGCGCAGGCTGCGATAGCGCGGGTCGCTGTAGGGCACCAGGGCCGCGAGGCTGTCCAGGGCACCGCGCAGCACCACCACCAGCAAGCGCTGCTCGGTCTGGGCGGCCGCCACCGAGAGCGGCAGCAGGCTGCCCAAGCTGAGGGCGGCACTGCCCAGCAAGAACTGACGACGACTGTTCATAAGGTTCACCTGCGCTGAAATTCGGGGCTGGCCAAGAGCAGGCCCAAGGCTTGCTGGCCGGTTTCGGCTCGGCTGATGGCCAGCCGGCTGCTATCGCTCAACAAGGGGCCAAGGACCTGCTCGGCGTAGTCCAGAGGTTGTGCCGGGGCCGCCAGTCGCTGGCCCAGACGGCTGGCCCAGGTCACCCGTTTGAGCAGGGCGTCGGGGCTGTTCCAGGTGTCCATGAGGTCGGCAAAACCCGCCGGTGAGCGGGCATTGAAGGGCCGTGCGTTGAGTGCATCCAGGCCCTGCATGATCTGTTCGGTGCTCACCGCAAGTGCACTGACGCGCAGGGCCGAGAGGGCAAATTCGTAGCGGCTTTTCAGTTTGCCCAGGGGGTTGGCCCAGGCTTCGGGGGCGTCGATCAGCGCCGCCATCAGGCTGGGCAGATGGCCGTTGCTGTCCAGGTAGACGCGGCTCAAGCGCGCCACCAGCGCCTCGGGCGGGCGATCGGCAACGAAGTGCTGCGCCAGCTTGTGGCTGATGTGCCGCGCCGTGGCGGGATGGCGGGCGAGCATACGCAGGGCCTGTATGCCTTGCGCCTCCCCCGCTTCGGCAAAATGGCGGCCGAGTAGGGTCTTGCTGCCAGGCTGGTGCAGTTCCGGGCGAAAGGCGAAGCGCACCTGGGGGCCGCGGGAAGTGCGCGCCAGCGACCAGCCGGTAAGGATTCTGGCCAGGCCCAGCACGTCCTGCTGGCTGTAGCCACCGTCCACGCCGAGGCTGTGCAGTTCGAGAATCTCCCGCGCCAGGTTCTCGTTCAGGCCCTTGTTGCGGCGCTGGCCTGCGGGCGAATCCGGGCCAATCGACTGCACGTTGTCGAGGTAGAGCAACATCGCCGGGTGCCGGGCCACGGCCAGCAGCATGTCTTCGAAGTGCCCCCCCAGATTGGCCCTGATGGCTTCGATTTCATAGCGGTTGACCAGGCCGGCGATAATCGGCTTCTGCACCGAGACGGTAAAGTGATTGCTCCAGAACAGCACCAGGCGCTCCTGCAGGGGCTGGTTGCTGTGTTGTTGAACCTGCAGACGCAGCGCAGATTCTTGCAGGTAGCGCTGCCGCCCTTCCTGCAGAAACTGCCCCAGCTTGCGCTTGTCCTCCTCGCTCTGATCGGCGAAGTGCTCCTGCAGCGGAGGCTGGGCGATCAGGGCCTGCAGCTCGCCAGGCAGGGCTGTTGCACGGGTCTGCGCCTGCAACCAGCCCCGCGGGTCACTGCCGATGTGCTGCAGTTCGCCGGGCTTGGGGCCGAGCCCGAAGCGATAGAGGGCGTGGTAGGTTGCCTGGCTGCTCATGTTCTATGGCCCTCGCGCTGGAGCAGCCGGGCACGCTGTTCGGCCGGCAGTTGCTCGGCGATATCCAGCAGCATCTGCTGCATCAGGCTTTGCATCTGTTCTTGCAGTTGCCGTTGCCTGGCAAACGCGGCTTCCAGTTCGGCACGCGGCAGGTCGGCCTGGCTGATCAGCTGTTGCAGCGTCTCGCGGCTCTGCCTGTTCTGTTCCCCCAGGGCACGCAATTGCGGCGCGTACTGGCGCATCAGCTGGCGAACCTCGCGGCGCTGGGCAGGGGGTAAGGTTTCCACGCGCTGCATCAGGCGTTGCAGGGCCGGGCCAGGCCGCTCGGGGTGTGCCATCTGCGCCGCCGCCAGCGGTGCAGCGGGACGCCCCAGCAGCCAGCCCGCCATAAACAGGTTGGCCGCCAGCGACAGCAGCAGGGCGCCGCCGAGTAACCAGGGCTTGCTCATAGATCCTCCGGGTACAGGGTGTAGGCCAGGGCCTGGACGCTGAGCAGGTAGTCGTTATCCAGGCCGGGGGTTTGCGAATGGCCACCGTACAGCCCGAGCAGGCCGCAGACGGCCAGACTGGCCAGCTTGACCGGCCAGCCGTAACGCAGCTCGCCCAGGGTTCGCTGCACATGCCGATACCAGGGCTGACGCTGGGGCAAGGCACAGGCCTGACGGCTGATCTGCGCCGCCAGACCAGGGCGTGGCCGGGGGCGGGGCTGCCCGCGCAGCAGGTCATGGAGCGGGTCATTGGGCGTATTCATCATGCCTCCTCACGCAGTTTTCCTAACCAGCGGCGCAACTGTTTGCGCGCACGTCCCAGCAGGCCCTCCAGGGCTTTGGGATGCAGCCCCATCAGGGCGGCGGCCTGCGGGTTGCTGTGGTCCTCGAAGTAACACAGCACCACGGCCATACGCTGCTGCAGCGGCAGACGCTGCAGCGCCTGCTGGATGGCCTGGGCCTCACAGGCCTGGGCATGGGCGCTGACCAGCTCGGCCTGTGGATCTTCCAGTTCGGCCAGCAGGCTGTCACTGTCGGCCGCCGGCCGCCCGCCGCCCCGGCGCCTGGCCAGGTCGAGGCTGGCATTGACCAGAATTCGGTAGAACCAGGTGGTAAACGAGGCGCGCGCAGGTTGCCAGTAACCGGCCTGGGTCCAGACCCTGCTGAAGGCCTCCTGGGCTGCATCTTCAGCATCGGCCTGGTTGCCCAGAACCCGGCGGGCAATGGCGTAGGCCCGCGGCAGGTGACGCTCGACCAGTTGGGCGAACGCCCGCTGATCGGCCTCGACCACCAGGGCCATCAACGCCTCATCGCTGCTCGCATCGGCCATGCGCCCTCAGCTCCTATGGAAAGCTGCCGCCATCAGACTGCCCTTTGCGTTCCTGGCGCATTTGCCGCATTTGCTTGCGCTCATCCGCGCTGATCAGGCCGTCGCCATTGCTGTCCATGGCGGCAAAGCGCTTATCGCTCATGGCCTGGAATTCGGCTCTGGAGATATTGCCATCGCCATCGCTGTCGATTTCCTGCAGGCGCTGCTGCATGCGCTGCTGCCGGTCACCCGTGGCATTGGCGCCGCTGCCGCTTTCTGCCCAGCTCGGGCTGCTGGCGCAGAACAGGGCGCCGAGGACGAGGACACTGAGGGTGCGTTTCATAAAGACTCCTGATCTTGACCGTGTGGGGTAACGAACGGAATGCAGCAGGGAAACTCATCGGCTGCATGGCTGATACGCAGCCCCGGGGCAAACCCCTGCGTTTATTTTCGCCCGCTCCGCGCCGGCCGGCGTGGGCCGCGCCTAAACAGGTCCAGGGCGTCCCTGGCGACTGAAGCGGCAAGCCGCTGGAGGCGGCGGAACGACGCGCCGGCAGCGGCGCGGCAGAAGGCTCGGGCGCCAGCGCGGGCGGCCCTGGCTATGGTGTGCCCGCCGGGCCGGGGTCGCAGCTGATCAGTTGATCGCGACCCAGTTCCTTACCTCGATAGAGGCGACTGTCGGCGCTGCGGTAGAGCTGTTCCAGGCTGCGCCCGTCCGCCGGCCATTCAGCCAGGCCCAGGGTCACCGACAGCGGGATGCTGTGCTCGCCGTAGGTCAGGGGGCTGTTACTGATCTGTTCACGCAGGGTCTCAACCAGGGGCTCGGCGCCGGCACGATCGGTATTGCGCAGCAGCAGGCCGAACTCCTCGCCCCCCAGGCGCCCGAGGGTATCGGTGGCGCGCAGACGCTGGCTCAGGCTGTTGCAGATATGCCGCAGGGCCTGGTCACCGGCATCGTGGCCAAACTGGTCGTTGACGGCCTTGAAGTGGTCCACATCCAGCAGTACCAGCACCAGCTTGCTCTGGCTGCGTTCGGATTCTCGCAGGCTCTGCTCCAGGCTCTGCTGGAAGCTGCCGCGACTGGCAACGCCGGTCAGGGCATCGGTGCGGGCCATCCGTTGCAGTTGCTGATGCGCAGCGGCGCGGCGGGTTTCGTAGAGGTGCACGAAAACGATCAGCAGCACGCCGCAGAACACCGCGTTACCCAGATCAATCAAGCCTTCGGGGCTCAGGCTGACCGGGTAACGCTGCAGATAAAGCAGGCAGGCAGCCAGGACAAAGGGCAAGGCCAGCAGCGCGCCACGCTTGCGGCCGAGCAGCAGGTAGGACAGCACCGGGATGATATAGACCCAGACAAAGGCGGTTTTCGAGGCCCCGGGCACAACGATGATGGCCAGCAGAAAGCAGAAGGTTGGCAGCAGATAGACGTAGATCCAGGGCAACAGCCGCTGCACCCCCATGATGCGCCAGGCACCCCAGAACAGCAGCCCGGTCACCAGCAGTTCAAGGGTTGCCAGGAACAGGTTGCCGGCCATGAATTGCAGTACACAGAACACCGCCAGGGTCAGCCCGGTGGTGATAAAGATCATGCGCATCAGCGAGCGCTGACCGACGTCCTGCAGGTCGGCTACGCCGGCGCTGCTGTGCTGGCCTGGGTTGGCGCGTGGCGGAAAAAACATTGAAACTCGCTGCGCTGGGTGTGGTGACGCTTCACTGTGCCTCAACGCCTGGCCAATGGCCAGCCTGACGCCCGATGCGCCAAGCTCAACGCCCCACGGCCTCCAGCAGGAACT
>JBFHPI010000160.1:0-7118 GCA_041592855.1 Pseudomonas sp. | reverse complement strand
TTGCATCAGTCTGCCAGCGAATCGGCGCGGTGGATTTTCGCGCGGGTCCGCACGAAAACAGTCTGCTGCAGGGAAATCAGCCTGGGGATTGTTGAGTCCACGTCTGACTTGGAGGCGCCACTGGCAGCAAAAAATAACGCGCCCCAGGGCGCGTTATTGATCTCTGCTGTACGCCGTGTGCAGGCGCGTATGGCGCTCGCTCCTCCACGCGGGTCTGCCTTTTGTAGGCATCAGGTGCCCGACTTGATCGCCGTCCAGATCCGCGTGCGGATGCGTTCGATGGCGCGCGGCAGGGGCTGCAGCACGTAGAGGGTTTTCTGGGCGTCGGCGGTGGGCGTCAGGCCAGGGTTGTCGCGGATTTCGCTGCTGACCAGCTGCATGCCGGCCTGGTTGGGGTTGGGGTAGCCGAGAAAATCACTGATCGGTGCCACCACGTCCGGGCGCAGCAGGTTGTCGAGGAACTCATGGGCTTCATCGACGTTCTTCGCGCTTTGCGGAATGACGAAGGAGTCGTACCACAGCGGCGCGCCTTCCTTGGGCAGGCGCCAGTCGACCACCACGCCGTTGCCGGCTTCCTTGGCGCGGTTGGCGAACTGGTAGAAGCTGCCGGAGTAGCCGATGGCCACGCAGATCTCGCCGTTGGCGATATCGGTCATGTACTTGGCCGAGTGGAAGTAGCGGATATGCGGGCGGATCTTCAGCATCAGCGCGTTGGCCTTGTCGTAGTCGGCCGGGTTGCTGCTGTTGGGGTCCAGGCCCAGGTAGTGCAGGGCAATGGGCAGGATCTCGCTGGGCGAGTCGAGCATGGTCACGCCGCACTGGGCCAGCTTGCTGACGTATTGCTCATCGAAGATCAGGTCCCAGCTGTTGACCGGGGCGTCTTCACCCAGGGCAGCCTTGACCTTGTCCGGATTGAAGCCGATCAGGGTGGTGCCATACATATAAGGCACGGCGTACAGATTGTCCGGGTCGTTGGTGCGGATCAGCTCCAGCAGCTTGGGGTCGAGGTTCTGCCAGTTGGGCAGCTTGCTCTTGTCCAGCTTCTGGAACACCCCAGCCTTGATCTGGGTGTCGAGGAAGGTGTTGCTGGGCACTACCAGGTCGTAGCCCGAGTTGCCGGTGAGCAGCTTGGCCTCCAGGGATTCGTTGGTGTCGAACACATCCCAGGTCAGCTGGATGCCGCTTTTCTCCTGAAACGCCTTGGGTACTTCGGGCAGCATATAGTCCGCCCAGTTGTAGACGCGCAGTTCACGCGGCTTTTGCTCGGTGGTCTGTGCCTGCACGGCCGTGGCCAGCAGGGTGGCACCGCAGAGTGCGGCGCCCAGCAGGTGTTTGATTGTTGTCATGCTATTCACCTTTTCAGACGTTATAAAACTCTGGGTGGACGGCGTTATATCCATCCACCCGCATCAGCAGCATTAGCGGCCCTCAAAACCTTCCAGCACATTCACCGCATTGACCCCGATGGCCTCCACGGCGTAACCGCCTTCCATGACGAACAGGGTCGGCTTGCCCAGGGCGGCGATGCGCTTGCCCATGGCCAGGTAGTCCGGGCTGTCGAGCTTGAACTGGGAAATCGGGTCGTCCTTGAAGGTGTCCACCCCGAGCGACACGATGATCACCTCGGCGCCGTATTCGCTAATGCGCTGGCAGGCATCGTCCAGGGCCGCGCTCCAGACGGCCCAGGGGCTGCCCATGGGCAACGGGTAGTTGAAGTTGCAGCCTTCGCCGGCACCCTCGCCGCATTCATCGGCATAGCCGAGGAAGAAGGGGAACTCCTCGGCTGGGTCGCCGTGGATGGAGGCGAACAGCACGTCATCGCGGCTGTAGAAGATGTCCTGGGTGCCGTTGCCGTGGTGATAGTCCACATCGAGGATGGCCACGCGCTTGTGGCCCTGATCGAGAAAGGCCTGGGCGGCGATGGCGGCGTTGTTCAGGTAGCAGTAACCCCCCATCAGTTCGCCAGCGGCGTGGTGGCCTGGCGGGCGGCACAGGGCAAAGGCGCTATGGGCGCCACCTGCGATCTCGGCCTGGGCGCTGAGGGCCACCTGGGCCGCGCTATAGGCCGCTTGCCAGGTGCCGGCGGTGATCGGCGCGCCGCCGTCGAAGCTGTAGTAGCCGAGCTGACCGTGCAGATCCTTGGGGATCACCGCGCGCAGGGTGCGCGCCGGCCAGGTGAAGGGCAGCAGATCACCCTTGCCGCCCTGATTGACCCAGCGCGTCCAGGCGTTCTCAAAGAAATCCAGGTAGGCGGCGCTGTGGATGCGCTCGATGGGCGCGCGGCCGAAGTCTCGGGGTGGGCGCACGTCGCCGAGCTGGCGATCCCTGACGCGCTGCAGGATATGGTCGGCGCGTTGTGGCTTCTCGAAGCAGGGCATCAGCTGGCCATCGATCAGCTCGCAGCTGCCGTGGTGCAGGTGATGGTCGTCGCTGTAAAAGGTGAGCATGTGACACGGCTCCAGGCTTGTTGTTGTGCCTGCATTGTTCGCCTGCACGCCCGTATGGAGAACGCTGATAACGGCCAAAAGGGGATCGAAGTGGCCAAATAATATGGCCGGAGGCGATTTCTTAGGGCGCGTAGCGATGGCGGGCCGCGTCTGGCATGGCCGCAGAACCTGGTGTGCGCCATGCGCACCTTGAAACCGGCGTCAGCACCATTTGGTGCGCACGGCGCACCCTACGCGCGACGTCACGGTGCCATGTCATCAGGCGCGAAAGCGACTGGGCGGCACGCCGCTCCAGCGCTGGAAGGCATGGCGGAAGCTGGCGGTCTCACTAAAGCCCAGGTATTCGGCGATGCGACAGATGGGCCAGTCTTCCTGGCCGAGCAGGGTCTTGGCCCGCTCGAAGCGCAGCTCGTCGAGCAGTTCCTGGTAGTGGGTACCCAGTTCCTGCAGGTGGCGGCGCAGGGTGCGCGGCGAGCAGTGCATCTGCTGGGCCAGGCGTTCCAGGCCGGGGGGCTCGGTCAGCTGTTCGGCGAGCAGCTGGCGGATGCGTCCGAGCCAGGCCTGGCGGGTGGTGAATTCGGCGTTCTGCTTGCGGCAGCGGGCCAGCATCTCGATATGGGTCACCGGATCGGCCAGGGGCAGGCGCCTGTCCAGCCAGGCGGCGGGAAAGGCAAAGGCGTTACGCGGGGCGTTGAAGCCCAGCGGGCAGGCGAAGCTCAGGGGGTAGCGGTCGCTGTAGACCGGTTCGCCATAGCTGAACTGGGCGGCGGCCAGGGGCAGGGGCTGGCCCAGCAGGTCATCGCAGATCAGCTTGAGCGAGGCCAGGCACATTTCCAGGTTGAACACTTCCAGTTCGGCGGCATGGCGATAGTCGGCGGCGCTGACCCAGGCCAGTTCGCCTTCCACCTGCAGATCCAGCTTGAAATAGGTGCCCAGCAGGGCCGGGTAGTTCAGCATCAGGCGCCAGGCGTCACCAAAGGTGGCACTGGACAGGGCGGCGTAACCGACCATGCCGTAGGCCGAGACATGCATGCGCCGACCCAGCTCCAGGCCCAGGTCGGCGCGCAGCTGCAGGGCGTTGGTACACACCTGCAGCTCCTGGGTGCGGGTGATGCGGGTGTCGCTGCAGCCCAGGTCAGGCGGGGCGATGCCGCTGCCGGCCAGGAGCTGGTCGGTCAGCTCGGGCTGGTCGGCGAACAGACCGAGAATCAGGGAAACCACATGCAGGGTGGTGAGGTGGGCGTGCAACATCGGGGCAACCGCATCCGTTATCCAGCCTGGAACAAGGCAAGAAGTATGCCGCAGCACAGGGCTCAAGCGGCGGATGGGCATGGCGCAGGCATCGCCGGGACGCCTGCGCCGGGAACTTAGCGATTACGCAGGAAGGCGTTGATAAAGTCGCCCTGGTTGGGCTCTTCGGCGTGGGTGGTAAAGGTCAGGGTGGCACCCTGTTCGCGTAACTGGATGCGCTCGCCAAACTGGCACTGCACCTGCTGGATGCCTGCCACTCGCTCTTGGTGCGGCGCGCCGCGCTCACACAGGTTGGCGGCCTGGCGCACCACTTCGCCGCAGAAGCTCGGTACGCTCAGGCGCATCAGCAGCTCATCACTGATGGCGCCCCACTCGACCCGGGTGCTTAGCGGCGTGTCGCAGGCCCTGGTGGCGTCCTGGTCGATCTGTTGCAGCTGCGTGGTGAAATCGGTTACGCGCTGCTCGCGGTCGAAGCGCGCCAGCTTGTCCTGCACGCCCTGTTTCTTCTGCTGCTGGTACAGGGCCAGCAGCTTGGCCGGTTTGGCGGCCTGGGTCTTGGTTTCGTTGAAGCTCAGCTGGAAGCCGTCGGTGCCGGGCAGGTTGAGCTGGTAGTGCGGGCTGCCCCAGGCATTGCGCTGCAACAGCAGGTTGTAGTCACGGCCATCGAGGCGGGTGCGGTAGTCGCGCTCGTCATTGCCGCGCTCCTTGGCTTCGGTCAGCAGCACCACGCCGTCCAGCGCATGGTTGATGCCGCTGACCTGCACCAGAGCCTGCTTACCGTCGCTGCTGGGGGCCATAATCAGGCTGATGCCCTGGCTGGCGTCGAATACCTGGGGGTATTTGGCCAGCTCCAGTGCAGCGGCGTTGAGGGTGAAGAGGGTGCTGATCAACAGCAGTGACAGCCTTGTCATGGTGGCTTCCTTGCAGATAAATGGGCTGGCAGTTTAGCGGCCAGGGCGATTGGGTTCTGTGCGCGAAGTCCGGCCAGGGCTTTGCCCACGACAAACGGTTGTGGCAGATGCTCGCCAGCCCTGGCTTTGCGGTATACTGCGCGGCCCTCGGCCGGCACCGCCCGGCCCGACTTCGCAGACAAGCCACGCCGGTTCTCCCGCGTGGCTTGTTGGTTTTTGCCGCGCCTGCGGGCGCCCGACAAAGAAGAGGCACGTTGATGAGCGCACTGGTAGGCGTGATCATGGGCTCCAAGTCCGACTGGTCCACCCTTAGCCACACCGCCGAGATGCTGGACAAGCTGAGCATCCCTTACGAGGTCAAGGTGGTGTCCGCCCACCGTACCCCGGATCTGCTCTTCCAGTACGCCGAAGAAGCGGAAGGCCGTGGCATTCAAGTGATCATCGCCGGTGCCGGTGGTGCCGCCCACCTGCCGGGCATGTGCGCGGCCAAGACCCACCTGCCGGTGCTCGGCGTGCCGGTGCAGTCGGCGGTGCTCTCGGGCGTCGACTCGCTGCTGTCGATCGTGCAGATGCCCGCCGGTATTCCGGTGGCCACCCTGGCCATCGGCAAGGCCGGTGCGGTGAACGCGGCGCTGCTGGCGGCGAGCATCCTCGGTCATCAGCACCCGCAGTTCCACGAGCGCCTCAAGGCGTTCCGCAGCGAACAGACCGAATCCGTCCTGGAAAACCCGGACCCGCGCGAGGCCTGATGCGATGAAGATCGGTGTAATCGGTGGCGGCCAGCTGGGCCGCATGTTGGCCCTGGCGGGCACCCCGCTGGGGATGAACTTCGCCTTCCTCGACCCGGCCCCGGATGCCTGTGCCGCCGCCCTGGGTGAGCATATCCGCGCCGATTACGGCGATCAGGATCATCTGCGTCAGCTGGCCGATGAAGTGGACCTGGTCACCTTCGAATTCGAAAGCGTGCCGGCCGAGACCGTGGCCTTTCTCTCCCAGTTTGTCCCGGTTTACCCCAGTGCCGAGGCGCTGCGTATCGCCCGCGATCGCTGGTTCGAGAAGTCGATGTTCAGGGATCTGGGCATTCCCACCCCGGACTTTGCCGATATCCAGTCCCAGGCCGACCTCGATGCCGCCGTGGCCGCCATTGGTTTGCCGGCGGTGATGAAGACGCGCACCCTGGGTTATGACGGCAAGGGCCAGAAGGTGCTGCGCAAGCCTGAAGACGTGAGCGGCGCCTTTGCCGAGCTGGGCAGCGTGCCCTGCATCCTCGAAGGCTTCGTGCCCTTCACCGGTGAAGTGTCCCTGGTGGCGGTGCGCGCTCGGGATGGCGAGACGCGCTTCTACCCGCTGGTGCACAACCGCCATGACAGCGGCATTCTCGCCCTGTCCATCGCCAGCACCGAGCACCCGCTGCAGGGCCTGGCCGAAGATTACGTCGGTCGCGTGCTGAAAAAGCTCGATTACGTCGGCGTGCTGGCCTTCGAGTTCTTCGAAGTCGATGGCGGCCTCAAGGCCAACGAGATCGCCCCGCGGGTGCACAACTCCGGGCACTGGACCATCGAAGGCGCCGAGTGCAGTCAGTTCGAGAACCACCTGCGCGCCGTGGCCGGCCTGCCGCTGGGTTCCACCGCCAAGCTGGGCGAAAGCGCCATGCTCAACTTTATCGGTGAAGTGCCGCCGGTGGATAAGGTGATCGCCATCGCCGACTGCCATCTGCATCACTATGGCAAGGCCTTCAAGGTCGGGCGCAAGGTTGGCCATGCCACCCTGCGTTGTGCGGATCGCGCCACGCTGGATCAGCAGATCGCTGCGGTCGAAGCCCTGATCGCCAAGGCCTGAGTCGGTTCGGCGGGGGGCTATCCGGCCCCGTCGGGGAACCTCTGTTGGGGTTGCGCGTCATAGTGCCAGCGTCACTGCTGGCGCTTATCCCCTACATGGAGGCTCGCCATGAGTATTCTCGGCATTATCTTGATCGGCCTGATCGTCGGCCTGATTGCCCGCTTCCTCAAACCCGGCAACGACAGCATGGGCTGGATCATGACCATCCTGCTCGGCATCGGTGGTTCCATCGCGGCCACCTATGGCGGCCAGGCCCTGGGCATTTACCGGGTGGGTGAGTGCGCCCGCTGCCAGGGCCGCCACCAGCGTGCCCCGCGCGCTCGCATGCTGGGCTTGGCGCAGGCAGGATGCGGTGAAATTCACCAATGAATTCCGGTTCATGAGGCCGTCTTTTTGCTCGGGGACCCGTAGCGGTAGGACTGCAAGCCGCGCCGTTAGTTTCCGCCACGTGCCAGAGACGCAGATTTTTCCGCCAGGCGTTGCGCCTGGCGGGCCACGTCGATGACAAAGCGAACGTGCCGACCGGTGCCGACGCGCTCCACCGAATCGCGGACCTCCGCCTCGAAGCTGATCTTCCGCCCGTCTACGGCAATCACGCTGACCCTCACCTCTACCGGCGCGTTCAGCGGTGTAGCGCCCAGATGGTCTTCGCAAACGTGTGTACCGACGG
>JBFHPI010000159.1:0-7119 GCA_041592855.1 Pseudomonas sp. | reverse complement strand
ATCTTGGCGCGCATGTCGGCGATATCGGGGAACCAGCCGGCCTGTTCGTCGCACAGATAATGCACCGGCTTGCCGCCGGACAGGGCCACAGCGGCGGTCCACAACGGGTAGTCGGGGGCGGGGATCAGCACCTCGTCGCCGTTGTTGAGCAGCGCCTGCATGGCCATCACGATCAGTTCGGAAACACCGTTGCCCAGGTAGATGTCCTCGATGCCAACACCGTCCACCTGCTTCTGCTGGTAGTACTGCATCACCGCCTTGCGCGCGCTGAACAGGCCCTTGGAGTCGCTGTAGCCCTGGGCCGTCGGCAGATTGCGGATCACGTCCTGAAGGATTTCCTCCGGCGCCTCGAAGCCGAAGGGGGCCGGGTTACCGATGTTCAGCTTGAGGATGCGCTGGCCTTCTTCTTCCAGGCGTTTGGCGTGCTTGAGCACCGGTCCGCGAATGTCGTAGCAGACGTTGGCCAGCTTGTTCGATTTGCTGAACTGCATGTTTGGAATCCCGAAAGGTGAACGCCGCTGAAAAGCCTGGAAAAAGACGCGATCTGGCGAGTCTTGGCAGGGCGGGGCGGCGGTGACAGACTGGGGTCGAATCATACGTGCCAGCCCGATCTTGGCAAAGACACTGGCGGGCTTTTTTAGTTTAAGGAGTGCACGCTGTGGACAAGTTAGAAAAACCCCTGGAAGCCTGGCGTGAGGAGCTTTCCGAAGAGCAGTTCCATATCTGTCGTCTGGGTGGCACCGAGCGCGCCTTTACCGGCGAGTACCACGACAGCAAGGTACCGGGTGTGTATCACTGTGCCTGTTGCCAGGCCGAGCTGTTCGACTCCGACGCCAAGTACGACTCCGGCAGTGGCTGGCCCAGCTATTTTAAGCCGGTCAGCGAGTCAGCTATTGCCAGCCTGGACGACTTCAGCCACGGCATGCATCGCATCGAAGTCAAATGCGCCAGGTGCGATGCCCACCTGGGCCATGTTTTTCCCGATGGTCCGGCACCGACCGGCTTGCGCTATTGCATCAATTCGGCGTCGCTGAAACTGCATCCGCGCTGAGCCTCAGGTCGCGAGGCGTCTGATACAGGCGCGACCCGCCCGAGTCGCAGAGAATCGGGATTCGAAGCCTGCGCGGCTGAGATACTAACTGTGGATTTGGGTATAAATTGCGTGCAATTTAATTGCACGCTATGGTGTTGCCACCTCTTATCTGGCTGGAGCCTTACCCATGAGCAACGAACTCTTCGATATTCCGGTGACCACCATCAAGGGTGAGCAGAAGACCCTGGGCGACTTTGCCGGCAAGGCCGTGCTGGTGGTCAATACTGCCAGCAAGTGCGGTTTCACTCCGCAGTACAAGGGCCTGGAAAATCTCTGGCAGCAGTACAAGGACAAGGGGTTGGTGGTGCTGGGCTTTCCCTGCAACCAGTTCGGCAAGCAGGAGCCAGGTAACGAGGGCGCTATTTCCGAGTTCTGCGAGCTGAACTTCGGCGTGACCTTCCCCCTGTTCAAGAAAGTTGATGTCAACGGCAGTGATGCCCATCCGCTCTTTGTCCAGCTCAAACAGCAGGCGCCGGGGCTGCTGGGCAGCCAGGGTATCAAGTGGAACTTCACCAAGTTTCTGATTGGCCAGGACGGGCAGTTGGTCAAGCGTTTCGCGCCGACCACCAAGCCTGAAGATCTCAAGAGTGAGATCGAGGCCCTGCTTGGGTGATGATCATGCAGGACGCGGATGCCAGCCTGCGACTGGATAACCAGTTGTGTTTCAAGCTCTATGCCGCCTCCCGGGCGATTATTCGGGCCTACAAACCCATGCTGGAACAGCTGGGTCTGACCTATCCCCAGTACCTGGTCATGCTGGTGCTCTGGGAGTGGCAACAATCGCCTCCGGCACAACCCACGGTCAAAGCCCTGGGCGAACGTCTGCAACTGGACTCCGGCACCCTGACGCCGCTGCTCAAGCGCCTGGAACAGCTGTCTCTGCTGCTGCGTAAGCGCTCGGCAGTGGATGAGCGGGAGCTGCATCTGGAACTGAGTGAAGCGGGGCGGGCTTTGCGTGAGCGGGTCTTGCCCCTGCGTCAGCAGCTGCTCTGTGAGCAGGGGCCGCAGCTAAAGGCGTTGCAGCCGCTGCATGTTCAACTCGGGGAGCTGCTGGGCGTCTAACTTGGCGCTTTGTTGTCGGGCAGCCACTGATCCAGCAGGTTGGCCAGTTCCTCCTTGCGGAAGGGCTTGGCCAGGTAGTCGTTCATGCCGGCGGCGCGGCAGCGTTCGCGTTCGTCGGACAGCGCATTGGCCGTCAGGGCGATAATCGGCAGGCTGTGCCAGTGGGGCTGCAAACGAATCCGGCGGGTTGTTTCGTAGCCGTCCAACACCGGCATATTGCAATCCATCAGCACCAGATCCGGACGCTGGCTCTCCAGCAGTTCCAGGGCCTCCCCACCATGCTGGGCGAGCAGCACCTGGCAGCCCAGCTTGTGCAGCATGCCCTTGGCCACCATTTGGTTGACCGGGTTGTCCTCCACCAGCAGCACCAGTGCCTGCCGATCCACCGGCTGTGACGGCAGCTCATGGCTGGGACGAGGATGGTCGGCACCTTGCAGGTAGTGGCGCAGCGCCTCCAGCAGCGTCTGCCGTGACAGTGGCCGGGCCAGTTGCTCGATAGGTGCCAGGGCCTTGATCTGAGTGTGGGAGAGGAAACTGCCATAGGCGCTGACCAGCAGAATCGGCAGATTGTTGGCGTCGCGCCAGGCCTGCAGGTGCTGTGCACTGTCGCTGATTAGCAGGTCGGCCTCGATGCTGTCCGGCACGGCGTCCGGGTCCACCCGTACCTGCGTCACGCCCCAGCTGCCCAGGAGGAGACCCAGTTGTTCGCTGAGCCCCGAGTGGGCGCGGCTCAGGACAATGACCCGGCCCTTGAGATGGGGCGGTGTCGGGCTCGGGCTATGCTCGGCCAGAGGCAGGAAGGCGCAGAAGCGGCTGCCGAAGTTCTCCTGGCTCTCCAGGGTCAACTTGCCCTGCATGGCTTCGCACAGGCGCCGGGTCAGGGCCAGGCCCAGGCCGGTACCGCCAAACTGGCGGGTGATGCCTGCATCGGCCTGGGCGAAGGGCTGGAAGATGCGTGCCTGGGTTTCCGCGGCGATGCCGATGCCGGTGTCGCGGACGACCAACTGCACACCGTTGATTTGACACTGAACGCTGATGTCCACGCGGCCCTGGCGAGTGAATTTGAGGGCATTGGCCAGCAGGTTGCTGACGATCTGCCGCACCCGGGTCGGGTCGCCCAGCAGTTGTTGAGGTAATCGCGGGTCGACCAGGCAGGTCAGTTCCACGCCGGGGGCGGCATTCTGCGACAGCAGGCTGGCGGTGTCCTCGATCAGGCTGCCAAGGTCGAAGGGAATCTGTTCCAGCTCCAGCTGTCCGGCCTCGAACTTCGACAAGTCGAGGATATCGTTGAGCAGCTCCACCAGTACCTTGCCCGAGTCGTGGGCGATGGACAGCTGCTGACGCTGCTCGTGGGTCAGCGGGCCGTCCAGGGACAGGGCCAACATGCCCAGCAGGCCATTGAGCGGCGTGCGGATTTCGTGGCTCATATTGGCCAGAAAGGCCGAGCGCGCCTGGGCCATGTCCAGGGCCGTACGCCGCGCCTGTTCCAGCTCGCGGTTGGATTCGAGCAGGCGCGAGTTGGTCGCCTCCAGCTCGGCGGTGCGGGCGGATACGGCATGTTCGAGTTCGCCCAGGTACAGGGTCAGGCGGTTCTCGGCCTGTTCGCGACGCTGAATCTCGCTGGCAATGCTGTCGAGTTGCTTGTTGGTGACGTCCACCAGCACGCCAATCTCGTCTTTCTCATGGCTGGGCGGGTAGGGCAGTTTGCCGGGTACGGCGCTGAGCAGGTCGCGTTCGCTGAGGGCGCGGATAAAGCCGGTTAGCGGCTTGGTTAGCATAAAGTAGAACAGCACCAGCAGGATTACCGAGAGCAGCAGGCTGCGCGCGAAGCCGGTCAGCAGGGTGAGCATGGAGCGGCGCAGGAAGTGGCTGCCGAAGGCGTAGGTGTCCACCTCCAGACTGAGCAGGCCGAGGGCTTCGTCAGGCGAATGGCTGACAAATAGCGGGGCGCTGAACGAGCGCTGCTTGCCGAACAGGAAATCGCTGAAGACCCGGTAACGGCTGACGCTTGGCGGGCGGCCGACGCTGGCCAGGATCAGTTCGTTGTTATCGGTGATCTGCGCACGGATCACCGCTGGCGAACGCAGCAGGCCGAGTACCAGTTCCTGGGCCAATTCGGCGTCGATGTTGTAGGCGATGCGGGCGGCCGGATTGTGGCTGATCTCGATCAGCGCATTGATCTCGCGATTGATGGAGGCATCTTCACTGGCATAATCGATCCCCACCTGGATCAGGCTCAGCGCCGTGCCAAGGATAAACGCCACCAAAACGGTCAAGCCGGCCTGTTTGAATGACAGGCGTTGGGTCAGCGCAATATCCATTTTCGCGTGTTGTTCTCATGGCCAGTGCGTGCCAAGCATAGCCCATTCGTGAGGGCGACAGGCCCTCTTCACTATTTAAGGAGTGTGTTGTGGATTCGCCTTTAAGTGCTTTTTTACAGCGGGCCGAGACCCTGCTCACACGTCTGGAGCCGTTGCTACCGATTGCGCGTCAGGCCATCGACTGGCAGCAATGCCTGGCGGCCCGCTGGCAGCGCGAGGGGAGGCATGGTTTTCTTCAGCCGCTCAAGGTCAGTCTGGATGTGGGCCTTGATGATCTGATCGGCGTGGATCGCCAGCGTGATCTGCTGGCGCGCAATACCCGCCAGTTCATCCAGGGCCTGCCGGCCAACCACGCCTTGCTCTGGGGGGCGCGTGGCACGGGCAAATCGTCCCTGATTCGAGCGTTGCTGGCCGAGTACGCCGCTGCCGGCCTGCGTCTGATTGAAATCGAGCGCGATCATCTGGCTGATCTGCCGCGGGTGGTGGAGCAGTTGCAGGGCCTTGGCCAGCATTTTCTGCTGTTCTGCGACGATCTGTCCTTCGAAGCTGGAGAAGGGGATTACCGGGTGTTGAAAAGCGTGTTGGATGGTTCCCTGGAGCAGGCCCCGGACAATGTGCTGCTGTATGCCACCTCCAATCGCCGCCATCTGCTGCCGGAAAGGGAGCGCGACAACCTGGACAGCCGCATGGTGGATGGTGAGTTGCACCCCAGCGAGGCCATCGAGGACAAGATTGCCCTGTCCGATCGTTTTGGTCTATGGCTGTCCTTCTACCCCTTTACCCAGGTGCATTTCCTCGCCGTGGTGCGACACTGGATCGAGGTGCATGCGGCGCGCGCTGGCTTGGCCTGGCAGTGGGATGAGGCGCTGGAAAGAGAGGCGATCCGCTGGGCTTTGGGGCGCGGCAATCGCAATGGCCGCTGTGCCTATCAGTTTGCCCGGGACTGGGTGGGGTTACGCTTGTTGGCGCAGCAGCCGGGTTAAACCGGCTGCTGGCTGGGTGCAGGCTTCAACGGGCGGCCATCTTGGCCAGCATCTTCTCTTCGCCAGGCAGTACGCCTTGTACCGAGGGACGTGTCAGCATGCGCTGAAAGTGTGCTGCCAGATTCGGCCAGCGCTGGGCATCCAGTTGCTCGCCGCCGTGGGCCATATTGATCAGCTGACAGGTAATGGCCAGGTCGGCCAGGCTCGGTTGCTCACCGACAAAATAGGTGGCGCTGCCCAGGGTCTTTTCCAGGTAGTCGAAGTGCGGCGGCAACTTTTCCTGCAGGGCAGCTTGTACGGCGGCCTCATCACAGCTCTGGCCCATGCTGGGTTTGAGGGCGCGATTGCGAAACACAGTGAAGGTGCATAGTGGCGCCAGCTCATAGTCGGCGTACTTTTCCAGCCAGCGAATACGGGCACGCTCCTGTGCATCGCGACCCAGCAGGGGCGGTTGCGGGTGCAGCTCTTCCAGGTATTGGCAGATCACGCTGGAGTCGGCCAGGCTGAAATCGCCATCTTTTATGGCAGGAATGCGGCCCAGGGGGCTGAGCTCGCGATACCAGGCTGGCTGGCCGAAGGGCAGGATGATTTCCAGTTGGTAGTCCAGTGCCTTTTCTGCGAGAAACAGACGAACCTTGCGCACAAAGGGGGAGAGCGGGGCACCATAAACAGTCAGGGACATGCAATTCTCCTGGTCAGCAATAGAGGCGGGAGGCCAGCTTGGCCTGAGACGTGATCGAAAGCGAGTCGCGTAGCCGATACAGCCTCAACAACGGCCTGTTAGTCGTAGATGTTCTTCTTTTTCCACTCGCCTTCGTCGTCGAACTGTTTGAGCCCCTCGGTGAGCTCGCTGGGTTCTTCGGTGCTGGGTTTGCTCTGTTCCAGCACCATGTCATTGGCTTTTGCCAGTTGTGCTTCGAAGGTTTTCAGGGCGGCCTGGTAGGGGGCAGGGTCCTGCTGCTTGCGCAGGTACTGCACGCCCCGTTCGAAGGCCAGGCGGGCCTGGCCGGGCTGGCCCTGCTGCAGGGCCTGCTTGCCCAGGTTGGTGAAGAATTCGATATGCACCTGGGTCAGCATATGGCGCGTTTCCTTGAGCCATTGCTTGGCCTCGCTGGCGGCAATAACCCCCTCTTTGGCGCCGCGGGTGATTTGCGCATGCAGGCCTTCGAGCAGGAAACGGATGTCCTTGGCCTGGGCTTCATTGAGCACCGGCTGCGGCGGGTTGTTGACCGGAATCGACTCACCCATGGCGATCAGCTTCTGCAGCTCTTCCATATGTGCCTTGCAGTCGCTATTGCCCTTGTCGACTTTCAGCAGGCCCTGTAGGAAGTGCAACTGCAGGCGGCAGAGCAGATGTTTGAGCTGTGGGCTCATCAGCTGCCCGGGTAGGGTTTCCGACAGCTCGCTGTTGCGGCGGATACGGTCATTAAGGTCGGCCTTGATACGTGCCCGCTCCAGTCGATTGTTCTCGACCATATGGTTGATATAGGCAATGGCGATCAGCAAGGCGATGCCACCGACAATCAACAGGGTAATCACGAGTGGGGACATGCGGTCAGCCTCTTGGATCGGCGGTTTTTCCATCGAGTGTAGTGCCTTAGGCGCAGCGCTCATAGAGTCGGGTCAAATTCAGGGCTGAAGTCCTTGATTTATAAAAATT
>JBFHPI010000158.1:0-7164 GCA_041592855.1 Pseudomonas sp. | reverse complement strand
GGTGCGCCGTGCGCCCCAACCCGTTCTGATCATGGTGCGCACGGCGCACCCTACACACAAAGCCAACAAGGAAACCCAAATTCGCAACTGTCTATTGACCCTTTCTCAACTGCCCGCCCCGCCGCAAGGACGCTAACGCCATGGCCGAGAATCTGCAGGAACAACTCTACCAACGCCTGCGCGAGGGCCTGCTGGCCGGGCGTTTCCAGCCCGGTGAGCGGCTGAAGATCCGCGACCTGGCCGCCGAATGGGGCACCAGCCCGATGCCGGTGCGCGGTGCGCTGCAGCGCCTGGTGGCCGAAGGCGCCCTGGAGGGCGAGCCGCAGCGTTCGGTGCGGGTGCCGGAGATGACCCGTGAACGCTTCCAGCACCTGTTTCAGGTGCGTCTGGGCCTGGAGGGCCTGGCCGTGGAGCTGGCCGCGCCGCGCCTGAGCAGCGCCGAACTGGAGCTACTGGGCAGCTGCATCGGCCGTATGGAGACGGCCTTGGAGCGGCGCGAGGTGCAGGCCTATCTGGATGACAACAGCCTGTTCCACCTGACCCTCTACCGCGCTTGCGCCAACCCCATTCTGCTGCGCATGATCGAGTCGCTGTGGCTGCAGGTTGGGCCCTTCTTCAACCGTCTATTTACCGAGGCGGATCTGTCGCTGCGGCTTAACGATTTTCATGAACAGGCGTTCGCTGCATTGCAGGCCGGTGACGGCAAGGCGGCGCGGGCAGCCATGGAGCAGGACCTGAGCTTCTTCGGTCAGTTTCTGCTCAATCTGCTGGAGCTGGAGCAGCACTGAACCACGCCGGCGTCAGAGGTGCTTGGTGAGGCGCTGGCGGGCAACTACACTCAGGCATATTTGCCGGTGTGCACAAGGATCTGTTCGATGCAGGATTACCGCGACAAGCGCTTTCTGGTGGTCGACGATTTCTCGGATTTCCGCAGCTCGGTCAAGGCTATGCTCACCGACATGGGCGGCAAGGATGTGGATGTGGCCGACCGCGGCGAAGACACCTTGAAGATGTGCCGCAACAAGCGCTACGACATCATCCTCCATGATTACAACCTGGGCAGTGGCAAGAACGGTCAGCAGGTGCTGGAGGAGCTGATGGTGGCGCGGTTGATCAGCCACCAGTGCATCTTTGTCATGGTCACCGCCGAGAGTAGCCAGGCCATGGTCCTGAGTGCCCTGGAGCACGAACCTGATGCCTACCTGACCAAACCCTTCAACCGCGCCAGCCTGGCCCAGCGCCTGGACAAGCTGGTGGAGCGCAAGCAGGCGCTCAAGCCGGTTCTCCAGGCCCTGGACAAGCAGGATGCCTCGGCGGTGCTGGCGGCCTGCGCGGATATCGCCCGAGAAGACAAGCGCTATGCCCCGCTGTGCCTGCGCTACAAGGCCAATGCCCTGCGTGACCTGGGTCGCCATGAAGAGCTGGAAGCGCTGCTGGCCGCGGTGCTGGCCGAGCGCCCGCTGCCCTGGGCCTATGTGCTGCTCGGCCAGTTGCTGCACAAGCGCGGCGACCTGGGTCGCGCCCGGGCCACCTTCGAGCAGGGCCTGCAGGCTTTTGCCATGATGCCGGCCCTGTATGACGGCCTGGCTGCCGTATTGCTGGCCCAGGGTGATAGCCAGGGCGCCCAGCAGGCACTGGAAAGCGCTCTGAAACTCTCACCTATGGCCATTCGTCGGCAGATGCAGCTCGGCAAGCTGGCCATGGACAATGAGGACTTCAACAGTGCCAGCAAGGCCTATCGCCAGGCGGTGGATCTGGGGCGAAACTCGCGCTTCAAGAGCCCGGAAAACTACCTGGGCCTGGCCCAGGCACTGACCAGCCAAGTGGGGGATGAAGGCCTGGACAAGCGTGCTCAGGTCGAGATCAACCAGGCCCTGGGGGAACTGGACAAGACCTACAGCGATGATCCGGCGTTGAAGGTACGGTCACGCTTGACCCTGGCTGCGAGCCTGAAAAAGTCTGGTGACCCGGTCCGCGCCGCCAAGTTGACCGAGGAGGCGGTCAAGGCCATGGCCGAATTGCCCGAACTGTTTGCGGCCGATACCGCCTTGCAGGTTGCTGGCCAGCTACGCAGCCTGGGGCAGGCTGCGGCCAGCGATCAGCTGCTGAAAACCTGCGTCGAGGTCTATGGGGATGATCCGGCGGTGATGCTGGGCGTGGCCAAACAGACCAGTGACGCCGGCATACTCGGCGGTGGCAAGGAGGCCCTGGAGCTCAATCGCCAGGGTGTGCGCTGCTATCAGCAGAAGCAGTTCGACGAGGCCCTTGGCCTGTTCCGCCAGGCCCTGGCCCTGCAGCCGAAAAACATCAGCATTGCCCTCAACACCGCCCAGTCGCTGTTGCGCCTGGGGGGGGACGCCATGCCGGCCGAACTGCTGCAGGAGTGTCGCGCCTGCCTTGAAGCAGTGCGCATGATGCCGGCCAGCGATCCACGGCATGAGCGCTACCAGCAACTGCGGCGCAAGGCCTTTGGCCAATGAGCGAGTCGGAGCAGGGGCTGGACTTCTCCACGGTGATCGCTTCCACCGTGCACGACATGAAGAACTCCCTGGCCCTGCTGGTCCAGAGCCATGCCCAGTGGCAGGCGCAACTGCCGGCCGGGCTGCGCCAGGGCCCCCAGCAGGGCATCATCGATTACGAGTTCGCACGGCTCAATGGCATGCTGGTGCAAATGCTTGGTCTTTATAAGTTGGGCGCAAACCAGTTGCCCCTGCGCCCGGCCTATCACGAGCTGGAGGACTTTATTGATGCCCAGTTGGCCCGCCATCAAGAGGTGCTGCAAAGCCGCGGCATCGAGGCGCGCCGCGAAGTGGACAGCTTCGACCTGATGGGCGTGTTTGATCAGGAGCTGGTAGGTTCGGTAGTGAACAACATCATCAATAACTCCATCCGCTATGCCCATAGTCAATTGCTGGTGAGCGCCCGGCAGGAAGACGAATTTCTGGTGCTGAGCATCAACGACGACGGACAGGGCTACCCACAGGCCATGCTCGAGCAGCAGTCCAACTATGTGTTGGGCCTGAATCAGAGTACTGGCAGCACCGGTCTGGGCCTGTATTTCGCCGCGCGCATCGCTGAACTGCATCAGCGCCAGGGTCTGCAGGGCCGCATCGAAATCAGTAACGGCGGTGAGCTGGGAGGTGGGCAGTTCCGCATCTACCTGCCCTGACGACGCGCCCCTTCAGCTCTCCAGCCATACATCACGGCACCAGTGCCAGACGGTTTCCCAGCTGTCTTCGGTCAGCTCGCCGGTCGCCCCTTGCCATAGCAGCACTTCGCCATCGGCGGCCACGGCATAGTAGTCGTCGCCGTCTTGGCACAGCGGCACCAGTTCGCGCGGCAGGCCCAGATCCCAGGCCACCGAGGCGACTTCCGGCAAATAGGTGTGCGAGTGCGGGTCGCTGGCGGTGACCGGCTCCAGACGGCCGTAGACCACGTCGCTGACGGTCAGCAGGTATTCGCGCAGTTCAAAGGGCAGGTGGATCAGGATCTGCTCCTGGACTTCCACCAGGGTTTCCTCGTCCGGCAGCTCCAGAGGCACCGGAACCGGTTCGTTGAGTTCGCGCAATTGTTCTATGACTTCTTCCATTGGGCGGCCTCGCGCATGCTGTGGATGTTGGGGCGTCTTATACCCCAGGAGCCCGCCGAACTTAACACTCTTCTACTACGGTCAAGCCCGACAGGCTCCTGGCGGAGAGCGGGCAAAAAGCAGGCGAAGTGCTATTGTGCGGTTTAAGCAGTGTCATTTTTCACACGCCAGAAATCGGTTCGATTATGCAAAGCACCGCAGCAAAGGATTCCGACAACTCGCCCAGCGAGGACGAACGCCTGCAACTGCTGACCAGCGCCGGGCGGCGCAACCGTCTGTTTATCCTGGCGCTGGCCGGGGTGCTGGGCAGTTTGATGCTGTTCTCGGTGGGGTTTAACTTTTACGCCCTCTTCCAGGCCGGTGAAGGACCCCGTATCGAGGCCCTGGAAAAACAGGTCGTGAAACTGCAGGCACAGTTGGCCACCCAGCAGGAGGCGCTCAAGCATCAGGAGGACCTGCTCGCCAGTCAGCAGGCCAACCAGCTGACCGGCCTGTTTGAGCGCAGCGAAAACCCGGACAGCATTGCCCAGGTCAGCCAGGTGCTGCAGGCTCAGGAGCTGGACTTCCAGCTGGTGCTGCAGGCCCTGAAAACCGGCATGAGCGATCTGGCCAATATGCTGCCGGGCTCGCGCAGCTGGCTGAATCTGTACAACGAACCCCTGGACCGCGCCCTGATCAACAGCCGCAAGCGTCGCGAGGCGATCCAGGCCTGGGGCGACAAGGCCGCCCAGGGTCAACCCTGATCAGCCGGCGCGGGCCATCAGGCGCGCATCCAGCAGGGCATGGTGGGGAATCTGCGCCTCATGCAGGTCGCCGAGTAGATCCGGCTGTTCGCGGCAGCCCAGCACGGTCGCTGGCAGGCCCGTGGAACCAAGCAACTCCAGCAGCAGGGGCCCGTCCCAGGCCAGGGCATCGCTGACCACTTCCACCTCTCCGACACGGGTGAGAAAGGCTTGCAGGTTATGCCTGGCGGCCTCCCGGGTCTGGCCATAACGGCTGAATTCCAGTTGCGGCAGTACCACCTCGACGACAAAGTCGCTGCAGTCGCCGAGGTGCCAGCCGTCCGTCAGTTCCACATAGAATTCCGGTCCGCCGGGGGCCACCAGGGCCAGGCTGATCAGCCGGCAATCGGGGCTCAGGCAGGTAAACTCGGTATCCAGGTAGAGGGTGCGCATGCCGAGGGGTCAGCCCATATGGAACAAGGCCAGCTTGTTGCCATCCAGATCACGGAAATAGCCGGCGTAGAAGCCCGGCATGCGTTCCCCTGGCGCCCCTTCGTCGCTGGCCCCCAGAGCGATGGCCATGGCATGCAGGCGCTGAACGTTTTCGCGGGAGCCGACTGGCAGGGCCACCATGCTGCCGTTGCCGACGCTGGCCGGCTGCTTGTCGTAGGGCAGACAGACGCCGAACATCGGCTTGCTCATGGTCTGGCCGTAGAAGGCGGCGCGGCCGGTATCCATCAATGGCTGGGCGCCCAGTTCGGCAAGCAGGGTGCCGTAGAAGGCCTTGGCCTTTTCCAGATCATTGCTGCCGACCATGCAGTATCCAATCATCGTCCGTGCTCCAGTGTGGCAGGCCGCGGATGACCTGCATCAAGGGTTATGTGCTCAGAATCATGTGTTAATAAGGCCATGATAGCTTTTGGCCTTAACCTCTTGTTCGGGTCTAGGCTTAGAGATGCAGCTAAGCACAGCGGATGGGCGTGCTCAACTTTAACGGGCGGCTTGGAGCAGACGGAGGGTCTGCGCCAAACCGACGGGAGACTGTGGTGTCGATGCCCCCAGTGCAGGGTTTGGGCGGGTCATCCGGCGGGCATCGTCCCTGGACGAACGCTGTGCTGTTGGCCCTGCTCTATTACCTAAGTGCCCGCTTGGGCATGCAGCTGTTCGCCTTGCAGCCGAGCAATATGACCCTGATCTGGTTGCCCTCCGGTATCGGTCTGGTGATGCTGGTGCGATATGGCTGGCGCGCTCTACCGCTGATCCTGTTGGCCAGCCTGGCGGCCAACTACCCGGGCTTGTCCGAGCCGGGCATGCAGCAGGGGCTGTTGCATGGCCTGCTGGCGGCCCTGGCCGATACCCTGAGCGCGGCCCTGGCCGCCTGGCTGGTGCAGCGAATGCTGCCTGGTGGTTTGCAGCGCGCCCGTGAGCTGGGGCGCTTCTGCTTCTTTGTATGCCTGCTGCCGGTTTCCCTGGGCACGGCCCTGATCTGCTTCAACCTCTTTTGGGGCCAATATCTGTCTGGTTTGCAGGCCCGGCAGCTGTGGCCCTCGCTGCTGCTGGCCGACAGTCTGGGCGTGTTGCTGGTCTATCCGCTCTACCAGGCCTGGCGTGAGCAGGGCCGGCCGCGCGGGGAGGAGTGGCGCTGGATTCTGGCCCTGGGCCTGGGCAATCTGCTGCTGATCCTGCTGGCCTTCAATGGCCTGAGCGTTCTGCTGTATCTGATTCTGCCGATGCTGCTCTGGCTGGTGGTCAAGGTGCGTCTGACGGGGCTGTATCTGGTGCTGCTGATAAGCATGCTCACACTCCTGGCGGTGTCGGCGCGCCAGCCCGGGCCGTTTCGTGGCCTGGAAGCCAGTGAGACGCATCTGATGCTGCTCGGTTTTGTCGTCACCAGTGTGTTGGTGACCCTGTGCCTGGGCCTTTATTACCGCCAGCTGCAGCTGGCCGACAGTTCACGGGCCCACTGGCAGAGTGAGGCCCTGCACGATCCACTGACCGGTCTGCTCAATCGCCGTGCCTTTACCCCTCTGCTGCTCGCCGAGCATCAGCGCGTGCAGCGTACCCAAAGACCCTGTGCACTGGCCCTACTCGACCTGGATCACTTCAAGCGGGTCAATGACCAGTATGGCCATGGCATCGGTGACGGAGTATTGGTGCAGCTGGCCGCTCTGCTGCAGCAGCAGGTGCGCGATATCGACAGCGTGGCGCGGGTGGGGGGCGAGGAGTTCGCCATTTTGTTCCCGGAGGCCAGCGCCGAGGAAGCGGCCCAGGCCCTGGAGCGTATTCGCCTGGCGCTGGCGGCCCAGCCTCTGCAGATAGACGGTGAGCAGATTGCCATTACCGTCAGCAGCGGGGTGGTGGGTTATCGCGGTGGCCCGCAAAGTGCCGAGGATCTGCTGGAAGCGGCCGATGCCCAGTTGTACCGGGCCAAGCATGGTGGGCGCAATTGCGTGATGCTGGCCGAGGAAGTCTTGCCGGCGACCTGAATGGCCGCTGTGCAACAGCGGCGGTGTTCGGCCTGGTGCACGCGGCGCACCCTACAGTGCCATCAGGCCGTTGAAAAGCGTTGACGAGGCAGCGATGGCAACGCAGGTAGTTTTTCAACAGCCTGCTATTGCTTGAGCAGGTACAGCAGCGGCCCACAACGCAGCTGGCTGCGCAGCAGGGCACGGAACTCGGCGGGGTCCTGCTCGGGGTGGCGCAGCCAGTGTACGAAACAGCACAGGTAGACCCCGGTCAGCAGGCTTTCCTCGATGATGCGCGACAGGTGCAGGGTTTCCCGCTGGGCCGCCTCACGCCACCACTGTACGGTGCGGCTGATGCGCAGGATGCCGCCGATCTGCAGATGGATAT
>JBFHPI010000157.1:0-7168 GCA_041592855.1 Pseudomonas sp. | reverse complement strand
TCGGTGGATCAACGCACCCAACTGGTGGGCGAGAACCGCCTGGAAATCCTGATGTTCCGTTTGGCAGGCAGGCAGCTGTTTGCCATCAACGTGTTCAAGGTGCAGGAAGTGCTGCAGATGCCCAAGTTGACGCTGATGCCCCAGCGCCATCGCTACGTCTGCGGTGTGGTCAACCTACGGGGGCAGACCTTGCCGGTGATCGATCTGTCCCAGGCCATCGGCATGCGCCCCATCGTGCCGGATGAGCGCAGCACCATTATCGTCACCGAGTACAACCGCTCGGTGCAGGCGTTTCTGGTGGGCAGCGTGGATCGCATCCTCAACCTCAACTGGGAGTCGATCCAGCCACCACCGGGTGGGGCCGGACGCCAGCATTACCTGACTGCCATCACCAAGGTCGATGAGAAGATCGTCGAGATTATCGATGTGGAAAAGGTGCTGGCCGAGATCGTGCCCATGAGCACCAAGGTATCCGAGGAGAAATTGGCCGATCAGATACTGGAGCAGGCGCGTGGCCGTGAAGTCTTGCTGGTGGATGATTCCAGCGTGGCCCTGAGCCAGCTGCGCGATACCCTGTCACAACTGGGGATCCGCATGCATATGGCCAGTGACGGGCTCAAGGCCCTCAACATGCTGAAGAAATGGGCGGACAGTGGCGAGGTGATGACCGACAAGCTGCTGATGATCTTCACCGATGCGGAAATGCCGGAAATGGACGGCTATCGTCTGACCAGCGAAATCCGCAGCGATCCACGCCTCAAGGACCTCTATGTGGTACTGCACACCTCATTATCCGGCAGCTTCAACGACGCCATGGTGAAGAAGGTCGGGTGCGACAACTTCCTGTCCAAATTCCAGCCCGACAAGCTGGTGGACGTGGTGCGCGAGCGCCTGCTACTGGATAACCCGCAGTAGCGCCGCGCCCCTGTCAGTCTGCGGGTTGGGCCGCCAGCTGCTGGCGCAGATGTTCGATGCGCTTGCGGTTGGCGCCCAGGTCCGAATAGCCCAGGCGTGAGGCCGAGCGTAGCTCGACGGCGTCCTCGCCAATCACAAACTCCAGATCATCGACAAAGCGCATCAGGCGGCTGGTGTATTCGGCACGCAGATAGCCTGGCTGCTCCTGCACCAGGGTCATGCGTGGCTCGCTCACCAGTACATGCTTGAGCAACCGCTGGGTGCGCTCTGCCGAGCCCTTGAGGGCCAGCGGTTCGATAAAGTGTTCACCGCTGGCCTGGCTGCTGACGCAGTTGGGCGAGCTGGGGCAGGGTGCCAGGCGGCCATCGCGTAGGCCCAGGTTATCCGGTGCGCTGGCGCTGCAGGCGCTTAGCAGGGTGGCCAGGGGCAGAACCAGCCAAACCTTGTGGCGTCTGGCGCTTGTCCGTATAAGAGCGTTTTGCCAAAGGGAAGGCTGGGTCATGCTGCATCTCTCCGGGTTGTACCGCTATCCGATGAAGTCTGCTGCGGGTCAGGCCTTGCACAGCAGCTTTGTCGATGGATTGGGCTTGTTGGGTGATCGTCGCTGGATGGTAGTCGATAGTGCCAGTGGCCGTTTTATTACCCAGCGCCTTATCCCGTCAATGGGGCAAGTGCGGGCCCACTGGCCAGATGAGCAACAGCTGCTGCTGAGCGCACCCGGTGTGCCAGATCTGGCAGTGACGATACCGGATGCTGCGGCTGAACTTCGCGAGGTCAGCATCTGGCGTGACAGTCTGCAGGTGCCCGATGCCGGTGATGCGGCGGCAACCTGGCTCAGTCGCCTGCTTGGTCGTGAGTGCCGCCTGGTTTATATGCCGCCTGCCTATACCCGTCAGGTGGATATCAACTATGCCGAGATGGGGCAGCAGGTGGCCTTCGCCGATGGTTTCCCCTTGCTGCTGATTGGCCAGGCCTCGCTGGATGACCTGAGCGCCCGGGTCGGACGAACGCTGGAGATGCTGCGCTTTCGGCCGAACCTGGTGGTGGCTGGCAGCGAACCCTACGCCGAGGATGGCTGGAAGCGTATCCGTATCGGTGCAGTGGAGCTGCGCGTCGCCAAGGGCTGCTCGCGCTGCATCATGACCACCCTCGACCCGCAAACCGGCGAGCGCAGCACCGACCGTGAACCCCTGAACACCCTGAAAAGCTACCGTGAGCGCGATGGTGAGGTGTATTTCGGCCAGAACCTGATTGCCTGCGGCAGCGGGCAGCTGCAGCTGGGTATGCCGGTTGAGGTGTTGGAGTAGGTTTCAAGCCTCAAGCCAAAAGCATCAGTTTGCAGCTTGAGGCTTGCAGCTAGAACCTACTGGTCGAAATAACGCTCATGCCAGGCCACCAGGGGCTGCGGTGCATTGAGCTTTTCCCCGTAGATCACCGAGTAGGACAGCACGTTCTGCACATACTGGCGGGTTTCGTCGAAGGGAATGTTTTCCACCCAGACGTCGTAGGGCAGGTGGTCGGCGCCGCGCAGCCACTGGCGTACCCGGCCGGGGCCGGCGTTGTAGGCCGCCGAGGCCAGCACCCGGTTGCCATTGAACTGACCATAGATCTGGCTCATATAGGCGGTGCCGAGCTGGATATTGATCTCCGGACGGAAAGCCTGCTGCGGTGAGGACAGGGGGATGCCGAAGCGTTTGGCGGTTTCCTTGGCGGTGCCCGGCATCAGCTGCATCAGACCCATGGCACCGGCGTGGGATTTTGCGTCGGCCATAAAGGCGCTTTCCTGGCGGGTAATGGCAAAGACCCAGCTGGAGTGCAGATCACGGTTTTTCGCTTCGCGCACCAGATGCTCGCGATGGGCCATGGGGAAGCGTACTTCCAGATCATCCCAGTACTGGGCCGCGCTGATGGTGCGAATGGCGGGGAAATACCAGCCCTTGTCATAGGCCAGGCGTGCCTGGGCCACGGTTTCGTCGCGACTGAATAGGCGGCTGGCGTGATACCACTCGCGGCGACTGTCATTGATCTGGCCGCGCTCATAGAACTCCATGGCCCGGCGAATACCGGCGGCATTGCGCACCTTCTGCATGGTTTTCGGGCTGAGCTGCAGCGGTTTGTTGTTCAGCTGATAAGGCGTCTGCACCTGGTCGGCAGCCATAAAGCCGTAGAAGTCCCGTTCGCCGGCTATCTGTTGATAGAGGTTCTTCGGCTCCTGGCTATTGGGTTGGGCCAGCTGCAGGCTGCGTGCCTGCCAGTAGCGCCAGCGGTTGCTGTTGCCCAATTCCTGGGGCATCTGACGGGTCAGCTGGTGGGCTTCGTTCCAGCGGCCCAGGCGCAGCAGCAGGCGGGTGCGCCATTCGCTGACGCTGTTGTCACGCAGCTGTGGGTCGTACTGGGCCATGATCTGCAGGCCACGGGGGTCGAAGCGCTTGGCCAGCAGGGTGCCGATATCCCGGGCAATGGCGGTTTTTTCCTCGGCGGAGAAGGGCATGCGCTTGCCATAGGTGTCCAGCAGATTTAGGGCCTTGTCCGGTTCCTGGCGGAACAGGCGGCGCAGGCCCAGGCCCACCACATCGGCCATGGCCGTGTCGGCCGGCTGAAAGCGCTGGGTCTGGCTGAGGATGGACGGTTTATTGGCCACTTCCAGCATCAGCTGGCCGTGTTTCTTGAGGCTGTTCAGGTCGCGGCTGAGAAAGGTCATCAGGCCGGTGTTGCGTGCTTCAGTCGCCAGCTTCAGGCGTTGCCAGCGCATTTGCTCGGTGAGATGGCCGGCTGCGGCCCAGCGGGCGAACAACGGGTCGCAGGCATTGGGTTGGGATTTGCCTACAAGCCAGAGCTTTTCCGCGGTGGCATAACCTTCCTTGAGCATGCCGTGCCTGAGTTGATATTCGCCATACAGGCAGTCCAGCTCGGTGAAGTTGAGGCTGGGGTCGTAGTGGTTGACGAAGGTCTGCCACTCCCCGCGTTCGGCCAGCCAGCGCAGCCAGCGCAGCTTCATCCAGCCGATTTGCGGCAGGTCGCCATGTTCGGCGAGGAACTTCTCGATCTCATCATTGCTGGCCCATTTCAGCCGGGCAGTCAGCTCGTCATAAGCCAGATAGGGTGTCAGCGGGTAATCGCGCAGGGCACTGGCGTAGCGCTGGTAAGGGCCCTTGTCGCCCTTGGCCAGGGCGGCTTTGGTCTGGTCATAGTACTGACGCTGTTGCGCCAGCGTCGCGGCATGGGCCGAGGCGGCAGTGAGGCTGACCAGCAGCAGGCAGGAAGCAAAACTGAATAAACGGCTGCGCATGATGATTCCAGGAGAAAGGACGCTCTATCCCGCTAGCTTAGTCTTATGCGCAGGGTAGGAGAAGGGTGATGCAGTGCGGGTTTGTGAGTGAAAATTGCCTGCGATGGCACAGTGCTTCTAGGTTAGAATGCGCGCCCGGTTTTGTGGGGCGTAGTGCTCCCGTGGAACGTTTTTGGGTGACTTGAGCCGTTTTGGCCCAGTGCCCGCAGCTGCTTGAGGCAAGACATGACCCTGCTCAAATTGACCGATGTTTCCCTGGCTTATGGCGCGATGCCGCTGCTGGACAAGGTGTCCTGGCAGATCGCCCGGGGCGAGCGGGTGTGCATCATCGGCCGCACCGGCACCGGCAAGTCGAGCATGCTCAAGCTGGTCAAGGGGGTGCAGCTGCCCGACGACGGTTCGATCTGGCGCGCTCCGGGGCTGAAAATCGGCGAACTGCCGCAGGAATTGCCCCAGGCCGATGATCGTACGGTATTTGATGTGGTGGCCGAAGGCCTGGATGGCGTCGGTGCGCTGCTGGCCGAATATCACCATCTGAGTCAGAACATCCACAACGAGGCGGATCTGGACAAGCTGATGCACGTCCAGCAGGACCTCGAAGCCCGTGACGGCTGGCGTCTGCAGCAGCTGGTGGACAGCACCCTGAGCCGCCTGCAGCTTCCCGCCGACAAGACCCTGGCCGAGCTGTCCGGTGGCTGGCGTCGCCGCGTTTTGCTGGCCCAGGCTCTGGTGTCGGAGCCGGACCTGCTGTTGCTCGATGAACCGACTAACCACCTGGACATCGGCGCCATCGCCTGGCTGGAAGAAGCCCTGAGCGATTTTCAGGGCGCCGTGCTGTTTATCACCCACGACCGGGCCTTTCTGCAGAACCTGGCCACGCGCATCCTGGAACTGGATCGCGGCGGCCTGATCGACTGGAACGGCGATTACGCCAGCTTCCTGGTGCATAAAGAAGCGGCGCTGGCCGCAGAAGAAACTGCCAACGCCCTGTTCGACAAGAAGCTGGCTCAGGAAGAAGTGTGGATTCGCCAGGGCATCAAGGCCCGCCGCACCCGCAACGAAGGCCGTGTGCGTGCCCTCAAGGCCCTGCGCGCCGAACGAAGTGAACGCCGTGAGCGTACCGGCAAGGCCAATATCCAGCTGGATGCCGCCGAGAAATCCGGCAAGCAGGTCATGGTGCTGGAGCACGTCAGCTTTGCCCACCCGGGAGGGCCTGCGCTGATCAAAGACTTTTCCATGGTGCTGCAGCGTGGTGACCGCATCGGCCTGCTGGGCGCCAACGGTACCGGCAAGACCACCCTGCTCAAGTTGATGCTCGGTGGTCTGCAGCCGACCGCGGGTACGGTCAGCGAAGGCACGCGCCTGGATGTGGCCTATTTCGATCAGCTGCGTCACCAACTCGATCTGGAAAAGACCGTGATCGACAACATCGCCGAAGGCCGCGACTTTATCGAGATCGATGGCCAGAGCCGCCATGTGCTGAGCTACCTGGGCGACTTCCTGTTCAGCCCGCAGCGGGCCCGTACCCCGGTCAAGGCACTGTCCGGCGGCGAGCGTGCGCGCCTGCTGCTGGCCAAATTGTTCAGCAAGCCGGCCAACCTGCTGGTGCTGGACGAACCGACCAATGACCTGGACGTGGAAACCCTGGAATTGCTGGAGGAAGTACTCTCCAACTTCCCGGGTACCGTATTGATGGTTAGCCATGACCGGGCGTTTCTCGACAACGTGGTGACCAGCACCCTGGTGTTCGAAGGCGAAGGCAAGGTGCAGGAATTTGTCGGTGGCTATCAGGACTGGCTGCGCCAGGGCGGTTCGCCGCGCCTGCTGGGCGTGGGTGAGAGCAAGTCGGGCAAGGCCGAGTTGGCCTCGGCGGTAGTCGAGGCGCCGGTTGTCGCCAATGAGCCCGAGGTTGCAGCCTCACCTGCCGCGGCGAAGAAAAAACTGAGCTACAAATTGCAGCGCGAGCTGGAAGCCATTCCGGGGCAGATCGACAGCCTGGAAGTGGAGTTGGCCGCGTTGCAGGCTCAGGTGGCCGAGCCGGCCTTTTACCAGCAGGCCGCAGAGCAGACCGCTGCAGTGTTGGCGCGCATGCAGGCCGTTGAGCAGGAATTGGAGCAGTTGGTGGAGCGCTGGGCCGAGCTGGAAGGCTAGTGGGCGCGCCTTAAAATAAGAAGTCTGGCGGAGATAGCATGACCATCGAATACCGTATAACCCTCGATGACAACCACCAGTTCAGCTACGGGATCGAGCTGGATCGTGGCTACAGTGTCGAGGCGGCCAAGGCCGCACCGGCCTGGACGCGTCTTGAGCATCAGCAGTGCAGCAACTGTCCCTTGAGTCGGGACAACTTCAGTCATTGCCCGGCGGCAGTCGACCTGCACCGGGTGGTCGAAGACTTTCAGGGGCTGCCGGCCTTCAAGAAGGCCCAGGTTTGGGTGCGTACCCCGGAGCGTGAGTACAGCAAGCTGGTCAGCTTGGAAGAGGGGCTGCGCGCCCTGCTCGGGGTGATCATGGCCACCAGTGCCTGCCCGGTACTGGGCAAGCTGCGGCCCATGGCGCAGAACCATCTACCCTTTGCCAACAATCAGGAATTTGCCCTGCGCACGGTGTCCCTGTACCTGACCCGGCAGTATTTCAACTTCCGTGAAGGGCGCCATGCCGATTGGGAACTCAAGGGGCTGGTGCGCATGTTCCAGCAGTTGCAGCTGGTCAATCAGGCATTCTGGCAGCGCATTCATGACACCTGCGAAGGGGACTCCAACCTCAAGGCCTTCCTGACCTTCTTCTCCATGGCCTCAAGCATGACCTATTCCCTGGAAACCCAATTGCAAAAGATCCGGCCGCTGGTGATGAGCTCGGGGGAGGGCAGCGACTAACAGGCTGTTGAAAAACTACCTCGGCTTTGGCTTCCTGCGTCGCCCTACCTCCTGCATCCATGCAGTCGTGCGTTGCCATTGCTGCGTT
>JBFHPI010000156.1:0-7181 GCA_041592855.1 Pseudomonas sp. | reverse complement strand
GCAACAGGTTGGGCTTGCCCCAGGCAATCAGGGCCAGGGCCAGGCGCGCCTTTTCACCACCGGAGAAATTCAGCACCGGCTCGTCGCAACGGGCGCCACGGAAATCGAAGCCGCCGAGGAAATCGCGCAGGGTCTGCTCGCGCTCGGTTGGCGCCAGACGCTGGAAGTGCAGCAACGGGCTGGCCTTGTCATCCAGGGCATCCAGCTGATGCTGGGCAAAGTAGCCCACCACCAGGTTCTCGCCGCGCTGCAGATGGCCGCTGATGGGTTGCAACTCGGCGGACAGGTTCTTGATCAGAGTCGATTTACCGGCGCCGTTGGGCCCCAGCAGGCCCAGGCGGGTGCCAGGCACCAGGCTCAGCTTGACCTGCTCCAGCACCACCTTGTCGCCATAGCCCAGGCGCCCGTCACTGAGGCTGAGCAGCGGGCTGGAGACCTTGTCCGCCTCGCGGAAGCTGAAGTCGAAGGGCGAGTCGACATGGGCCGCCGACAGCTCCTCCATGCGCTCCAGGGCCTTGATCCGGCTCTGCGCCTGACGCGCCTTGGTGGCCTGGGCCTTGAAGCGGGCGATGTACTTTTCCATATGGGCGCGCTGCGCCTGCTGCTTCTCGTAGGCCTGCTGCTGCTGGGCCAGGCGCTCGGCACGGGTGCGCTCGAAGGCGCTGTAGCCGCCGCGATAGAGGGTCAGCTTGCGCTGCTCGACATGCACCACATGGTCGACCACGGCATCGAGGAAATCACGGTCATGGGAGATCAGCAACAGGGTACCGGGGTAGCTCTGCAGCCAGCCTTCCAGCCAGAGAATGGCGTCCAGATCCAGGTGGTTGGTCGGTTCGTCCAGCAGCAGCAGGTCGGAGGGGCACATCAGCGCCTGGGCCAGGTTCAGGCGCATGCGCCAGCCACCGGAAAAGTCGCCGACCCGGCCATCCATCTGCGCACTGTCAAAGCCCAGGCCGGCCAACAATTTGCGCGCCCGGGCATCGGCGCTGTAGCCGTCGAGGTTATCCAGTTCGTTGTGCAGGCGGGCGATGGCGGCCCCATCATGGGCGGTCTCGGCAGCGGCCAATTCGGCCTGCACCCGGCGCAGCTGCAGATCGCCATCGAGCACATAGTCCACTGCCTGGCGCTCGACCGCGTCCACTTCCTGGCGCATATGGGCAATGCGCCAGGTGGCGGGAATAAAGCAGTCGCCGCCATCGGCCGCCAGTTCGCCGCGCAGCAACGCGAACAGGCTGGATTTGCCGGCACCATTGGCGCCGATCAGGCCGGCCTTGTGGCCGGGATGCAGGGTCAGCTCGGCGCCTTCCAGCAAACGCTGGGGGCCACGCTGTAGAGTGAGGTTCTGGAGTCGGATCATAATGGCGGCGGAGTCTATCAGAGAGACTCATAACTTACTCGGGGAGCCGCATGTCCAGCGACCTTTGGCGTTTTGCCCAGGATCTCTACCGTCAGCCCGGCATTGAGGCGGCCTGCCTGCAGCTGCAGGAACAGGGGGCGGATGTCTGCCTGTTACTCTGTGGCGCCTGGCTGGAGCGCAGGCAAATTGCCTGTGATGAGGAGCGGGCAGGCGCACTGCATAAACTGGCCCAACCCTGGCAGAAACACGTAGTCGTACCGCTACGTCAGTTGCGCCAGCACTGGCGTGCAGCGGCCCAGGGCGATCAGGCCCTGGCGCAGCTGCGCGAACAGGTCAAACAACTGGAGCTGGCGGCCGAACGCGAGCAACTGCAGCGCCTGGCAGCAGGCACGCAGAGCTGGCCAGGCACGACCCCGAATGCCCCACCGAACTGGCTGGAAAGTCTGGCCCCCACATGCACTGATCGCGCCGCGCTGCATAGCCTGCGCAGCGCGGCGGCTCAACTGAGCGCTTAAACAGCGCTCGGGGGTGTGCTGCCATTGCTGGCGGCAGGCGTCGCAACGGCTTCAGCCGCCTTGGTAGTCGAAGGATTGGCAGCAGCCGTTTTAGTCGCCGGCTTGGCCGCTGACTTTTTCGCAGCGGGTTGCGCTGCTGGTTTGGCCGCAGACTTGGCGGCAGGGGTTTTCGCCGCAGGTTTTGCAACCGCCTGGGTGGTTGGCTTGCTGGCCGGTTTGGCCGCTGGCGCCTTTTTCACCGCGGGCTTGACTGCTGCCTTGCTCGCCGCTGAGCTGGCCGCTGCGGGCTTCTTCGCCGCAGGCTTGGCAGGCGCTTTGGCCGGGACCTTGGTCACCGGCTTGGCGGGGGCTTTAGCCGCTGGTGCAGCAGCCTTGCTGGCTGGCTTGCGGGCAGCAGGCTTGGCTGGAGCCTTGTTCGCTGCCGACTTGGCCTCCGGCTTAACCTGCAGGGCCTTGGCGGCACGGCTATCCAGAGCCTTGCTCACCGCCTCCTTGACCTTGCCCACACCCTGGGCCAGCTTCAGGCTTTCCTGGGCATCGCGCTTGAGGCCGGCGATATAGTGACGGGTCTCGGTCTGGCGCTCTTTCAAGGCGTCCAGCAACTCTTCAAGTTCGGCCACCGCGCTCTTGGCCTTGGCTTGTGCCTTGGCCTTGCCGGCCACGGCGGCGTCCTGCAACTGGGTGCGGGCCTTGTGCAGTTTCTCCTGGGCCTTGCCGCGCTGCTTTTCCAGCTTGGCCAGCAGTTTCTCGGCATCGACCAGGGCCCGGGAACAGGCGTCTTCCAGGTGCTCGAGCAAACTGCTGGAAAGTTGCTGCAACAAATGCAACGGGGTGCTCACAGACTTCTTCTTGCTGTTCTTGCTAGCCGACATGACGCGCCTCCTGGCGGGTAAAGATGGCTTCATACTAGACCGCCTTGGCGCAGCCTCGCTACCTCGTAGCGGCCCCACTGGACTGGCATAATCGTCGCACCCCGCCTGGAGAGTCCCCATGCCACGCCTTGTATTGCTGCTGTGCCTGCTCGCCCCTCTTGCTCAGGCGACCGACCACGCCCATGACCTGGCCTATAGCCTGGGCGTACGCCTGGGGGAGCGACTGCGCGAGGAGGTGCCGGACCTGCAACTGCAGGCACTGCTGGAAGGGCTCGGTCAGGCCTATCGCAATGAGCCGCTGAAACTGGATAACACCCGCATCGACAACCTGCTGGCCGAGCATGAAGCCTTGCTGGACGGTGCTCCTGAACGCCATGAGAAAGCCAAGGCGGCAGAGCGGCGCTTTCTCGCCAACGAAAAAGCCAAGGCAGGGGTCAAGGTGCTGGAGAACGGTGTGCTGATGCAGCAACTGCGCGCCGGCCAGGGGCTCAAGCCATCGGCCAAGAGTCGTATCCGGGTGCGCTATGTGGGTTTTCTCGCCGATGGCAGCCAGTTCGATGAGAGCATGAGCCCGCAATGGTTCAAACTGGACAGTGTGATCGCCGGCTGGCGCAGCGCCCTGCCGCACATGCCGGTGGGGGCGCATTGGCGCCTGGTGATCCCATCGGCCCAAGCCTATGGCGTGGAAGGGGCCGGGGATCTGATCCCCCCACACTCGCCCCTGATATTCGAGATTGAACTGCTCGATATCCGCGACTGACAACAGCCTGCTACAACGCCGGTGCGGCCTGGTTCTGGTGAGCGTTGTGCAAAACTTCGATCAGGCAGTCTTCCAGCTCGAAGCGCTCATGCAGCAACTGACCGAGACGCTTGAGCTCATCGAGCAGGGACACGGTGTCGCGGCAGTCGCCGTTGTCGCAGCGGTCATTGAAGGCCAGCGCCACTTCGGTAATGACTTCGATCCGTGGATAGATCTGTTTGGCCAGATCCAACCCGCGCTGATCGCCGAATGCCTTGGCTTCATTGGTCAGCTGCTCGTAGACCTCGAAATGCCCGGCGGACACGTAATCCACCAGAATCTCGCAGAAATTCTGCAGGGCTGCAGCATTGGCGCTGGGCGCCTGTGGCGAACTGTTGATCGCGGCATAGGCCTCGACCAGCTCCTTGCGCTCCTGCAGCCAGCGGTCGATCAGTTGGTGAACCCCACCCCAGCGTTCTTGTGCGTTCTGACAACTCTCAAGCATGGTGACCTCGCTTCCCTACTGCTATTGGTTTTATCTGCCCGGGCAAGACATTTTTTTGTCAGCTGATGCCCGGGCCTGGGAAGAAAACCGTGGAACGGCAACTTTCCGGCGGTACCTGCGAGCCAGATTATGCCCGCGCGTCGGTGCCATCAAGACAGCATGGGAGATAATTTCATACGAGCGTTTGATAGCGTTGCCACGAGGGTCAAGCGCCATGCGCCGGGCGCGCGAAGGACCCAAGGCCCGCTGAACTCAGGTTGCAGGGCCCCGCTCTGACGACCAAGGCCCGGATCGGGTTGGGGCCCCGGGCTCTCAGGCGCCGGCCAGGCGCTGATCCAGAAGCGCCAGCCCCTGCTGGAAATACTGATTGCTGGCTTCCACCTCGCCCAACTGGGTCAGCAGCCGAGCCAGCTCCACACAGGTTTCAGGGTGGGGCTCGAAGGCCAGGCTGCTTTCCAGATAGCTGCGCGCCTTGCCCCACAGCTGGCCGTGCAAACACAGCCGGCCCAGGGTCAGCAGCAATCCGGCATCCTGTGGATGGGTCTTGAGCCAGCCCTCTGCCAGTTGCAGCTGACGGTTCATATCCTGCCCGCGCAGCAGGCCATAGAGACGCACCAGAGCGCTGTCGTACTGTCGCTTCAGGGCCGTGGCCAGCAGGCCCTCGGCTTCGGCTTCGGCCCCCAGGCCACGCAACTGCTCGGCGTATACCGCCAAGGTCGCGGGCTCCTGGCGCTGCGCGGCGGACAGCTGTTGCCAGGCGCCGCGCAAGGCCTGCAGGCATTCATCCCGGCTTTGCCCGCTGGCCTTGCCGATGCTGCGCAGGCGACCACGCCAGGCCTGGCGCTCCACCTCGGCCAATTCGGCATCGCCCAGCAGCCGGTGCTTGCGCAACTCCGGCAGCAGGCCAAGCAAGCCCGACCAGTTCTGCTCCTGCAGGTAGAGGCGCTGTAACTGGCGCAATATCTGGTGATGCTGCGGATGACGCTCGCGCATGGTTTCCAGAGTTTCCAGCGCATCAGCCGCCTGACCGCGGGCCTGCTGCAATTCGGCATGGGTCAGGGCGATGGCCAGTTCGGCCTTGGGCTGACGCTGCAGCGCCGCCTCCAGCAGGGCATCGCTTTCCTCGCTCTGGCCTAGCTGTTGCGCAGCTCGCGCAGCGCCCAGGTAATACATCAGCGGCTGCGGCTCGCTTTCGGCTGCCCGCCGCAGGTGGCGCAGAGCTTGCGCCCAGCGCCCTTCGGCCAGGTCGACAAACCCTAGGGCCGAGGCCAGACGCACACGCCGCGTGCGGTGCAAGCTGGACCAGGGATTGACCAGGCCGACCGAGGTCAGGCTTAACCGCAGCACCAATTTCAACAGGTACAGCAGCAGCCAGAGGGCCAACAGCAGCGCAACAAAGGCCCACAGACTGGACTCGTAACGAAACCCCTTGTATGCCAGGAGCACGTAACCCTTGTGTTCGGCAATGGCCAGACCCAGCAACGCCAGGGCACCAGCCCCCAGCAGAAGCAGCAGCCAGAGAGAGACACGCTTCATGGGCGGTCCTCCTGATTTACAGCTTCACTGCCCAGGGCCTCGCGAGCGGATTGCTTACGGGCAATATAGGCCTGCAGCGCCATCAGGCTGTCGGCCAGATCCGGCACCTTGACTTCGATGGGCCGCTGGCGCAGTTCCTGGATACGCGCAGCCAGGGCGCGACTGTCCGGGTTCTCGGCATTGAAGTGGGCGGCCAGCACCTCGCTGGCCTGACGCAGCGCCTGCTGGTAGACCTCCGTGTGGCCATGCAGCGCTGCCCACTGGGCCTGCTCGAATGCCATAGCCAGTGCCAGGCGCACCTGCCCCAGGCTCTGGCCGGCGAGCAGCGGACGAATGTCATCGGCCGCGTTGAAGTCCAGCCGCACATAGCGGGACAACACCTCGAGCCATTCAGCCCACCAGCTGGTGGGTTCGCTGGCCGCCAATTCGCCGAGCGCACCACCGTCGGCGGCAAAATTAGCGCTCATCGGATTGAGACGGGCCGCTTGGTCGCGCAGGGCGCCCAACTGCAGAAACAGGCCCGTGCGATCCGGGTCGAAAGTGGTACGCAAGGCCTCCAGACTCTTGGCCAACTGCTCACGGGCGGCAAAAGCCGCCGGATCGTTCTGACTGCGCAGGATTTCATCGGCCCCAGCGACCAGAGCCTCGGCGCTGTTGATGTCCTGCAGCGAGGACAGGCGCAGGCTGGCCAGACGCAACAGGTGTTCGGCCTCGGCCAGACGCCAATCCTGACGGCTTGCGCCTAGCACGGTTTCCAGGCGCTGATTGAGTAACTGCTGGTCACCTTGCAGCTGGCTCAGCAAACGCCGCTGATCATCCAGCACGGAGGCCGGAGGCAACTGCTGAATGCGCGCCTCCAGCGCCTGGTTGGCTTGAACCAGGCTATCCGTCTGGCCAATGGCCTGCTGTACCTGTTCAAGCTGTTGCTGATCCCGCTGCTGCAACGCCTGCAGCTGCCACAGCCCCCAACCGCCTGCAGCGGCCCCGGCCGCGCCCAGCAATAAGGCGAAAAAGGCCAGGCCGTTACCCCCGGCCTTAGCCTGGCGAGGCGCATTGGGCATACTGGCCGGTGCTGAGGACGTGGTATCCGCTACGGACTGTTGTTGTTTCTGAGGGGGGGTCGCTTCGCTCACAGATCCATCCTTTGCGTCAGAGGTCGGGGGCAGCCTGCGCCTGCAAAGCCGCCAACAGGGCCGCGGCGCTGGCACCACGGCAATCCACAACAGAGTGTGCGCCCCGGGCGCGGGCCATATCGGCCACCCGTGGGCTGGGTACAAACAAGGGTAGACGGGCCAGTGCCGGCCAGTCCACGCCCGCCAGTTGCTGCAAGTGGATCAGACCCTGGCCACTGCTGACCACCAGGCCGTTCAGACGTTCAACTCGAATCCGCTCAACCAGGGTACCCGCCGGGTAATCCGGCAAGCGGCGGCGATACAGTGGCAGATAGTCCACCTGCACACCTTGGCCGCGCAGGCGCTCGGCGAGCATTTCTCGGCCACTGTCAGCACGCATGATCAGCACCCTGGGGCTTGGCGCGGCGACCAGGCACTGCTGCAATTGCGGCAGCGCCAGCAGGGCTTCGCTGTCGTCACCCTGCTCGGGGCAATGCACGCTCAGGCGATGGTCACGAAGGATCTGGGCGGTGGCCGCGCCGACG
>JBFHPI010000155.1:0-7185 GCA_041592855.1 Pseudomonas sp. | reverse complement strand
TGCCCGTCCGCCAGACCCAACTGGGCAAAGGCATCCTCGGACAGACCCAGCTCGCCGACATCGACGATGCAGCTGTCGTCCACCACATTAAGGCTGGCCAGGATACGCCGGCCGTTGGCGCGAATCTCCACCTTGGCCAGGGCCTGAAAACCCTCGGCACGGTAGATGGCGCAGTCGCGGTGCAGGTATGCGACGTTCTCGCGGTAGGTGTCGATGGCCACCCGGCGCAACTGCAGGGTGGCGTGGTCGGCGGCGCTGGGGGTATCGGCCATGGGCTGCTCTCGTGAGGGTCTGCGAGCAGTCTAGTCAGATGCGCGGCGGCTGGCCTTGAGCTGGGTCAGCTTGGAGCCTTTAGAGGTGAGCCGTTTTCGTCAAGCGATTCCCGTCACCAACTCTAAGTGAATGCAGAACGTAGGATGGCTTGAGCCTGCGATACCCATCAGGGGTTGCAACGGCATACAGAAAATGGGCTGGTTACAGCATGGGTATCGCTACGCTCAACCCATCCTACGTATAAGGCCTTTCACGTACCGCATAGCGTTTCGGGGCGATTAAACAGCACATTGTTTTCCAGATGAATATGCTCCATCAGATCGTCACGCAGTTCCTGCAGGCCGCGATACAAGGCCTGCCAGGTGTTGCAGGCGCCCTCCGGGGCCTGCATCTGGTTGGTCAGCTGGCCCATGCGTGCCAGGGCGGCGCCATGCTGGTCGTGCTCGTAGCGCATCATGCCGATGGGGCCGTGGGCCAGGCCCGAACCGTGGCGCAGCATGGGGAAGAGAATCTGCTCCTCCTTCTGCATATGCAGCTCCAGTTCCTCGCGCAGCTCATGGAGAAATTCGGTCAGGCCATGGGGGCAGCTGACCTTGTCGAAATGCACATGCTCCACCCGCTGGGCCAGACGGATCAGCTCCGGCAACTGCTCGCGGTGGCGCTGGTGATAGCGGGCGAGGATATGCTCGATCAGCTCGCCGGTCGGTGCCTCGCGCCAGTCGCTGCCGGGGGCCTGTTCCTGCTGGCAACGCAGCAGCTGCAGGGCGATACCCAGGGCATCCAGGCCCTTGGCCTCGGCGGCCTCGCGCAGGGCGGTGGCGCCGCCGCAGCAGAAGTCCAGGTGGTAGTGATGGAAGATGCGCGTGGCACCGGGGATGGCGCAGGCCAGCTGGCCGAGGGATTGCTCAAGCAGTTCGTCACCCATGACAGCGCTCCTGTGGGCTGGTGATGATTTATCCTAGGCACAGCCTGCAGGGGTGGCCTTGACCATGATCAAGGGCGCCTGGTGACGGGCGTGGCAGAGGTGATACCTCCAACGAGGAATGGGCGCGCAGGTTTTGGCGGCGCAGGCTGTGGCCAGATTCTTATCGGAGACTTTGCCATGGCCCATCTATCCAGCCCGCAGTTCCAGGCCCTGCGCATTGCCGTGCTGACGGTCAGCGATACGCGCAACCTGAACAGCGACAGCTCCGGCCAGACCCTGATCGAGGGCCTTGAAGGCGCCGGCCATGCCCTGGTCGACCGCGCCCTGGTGGTCGACGATATCTGGCAGATCCGCGCGCGGCTGTGCACCTGGATTGCCGACCCGCTGACCCAGGTGGTGCTGATCACCGGCGGCACCGGCTTTACCGCCCGGGACAACACCCCCCAGGCCGTGGCGCCGCTGCTGGACAAAACGGTGGACGGCTTCGGCGAGCTGTTCCGTCAGGTGTCCCGTGACGAGATTGGCAGCTCCACCATCCAGTCCCGCGCCCTGGCCGGCATCAGCAACGGCACCCTAGTGTGCTGCCTGCCGGGCTCGCCCGGAGCCTGTCGCACCGCCTGGGAGAAGATCCTGCGTGAGCAGCTGGACAGCCGCACCCGCCCGTGCAATTTCGTGCCCCATCTGAAAGCCCTGCCCGAGCAAGCGGCCGTAGCGTGCGGGAGCCGCTTATGAGCGCCTGCGGCTGTGACGGCGGCGGCCTGCGCCCCCTGGATGACGCCCTGGATGAACTGCTGCAGCGCGTACCGGCGCCGCCGGCGGTGGAGTGGCTGAGCTTGGACGAGGCCCATGGCCGGGTGCTGGGCACGGCGATCTGCGCCCCGGCCGATGTGCCGGCCTGGGACAACAGCGCCATGGACGGCTACGCCCTGCGCGCCAGCGACCTGCCCATAGAAGGTGGCTGGCTGCCCATCGGTGGCCGCCTGATCGCCGGCGACGCGGCGCGCCAACCCCTGGCCGAAGGCTGTGTGGTGCGCATCTTTACCGGCGCCGCGCTGCCGCCGGGGGCCGATACCGTGGTGCCCCAGGAGCAGTGCCGTGTCGAGGGCAGCGGCGTGGTGCTGCCGCCGCTGCGCCGTGGCCAACATGTGCGCCGCCGCGGTGAGGAAATGCGCGCCGGCATCCCCCTGCTGGAGGCCGGCCGGGTGCTGAGGGCGCCAGAGATCGGCCTGCTGGCCAGCCTGGGCCTGGGCCGGGTGCCTGTGTATCGGCGCCTGCGCGTGGCCCTGATCAGCAGCGGCAATGAATTGCGCGAGCCCGGCGAGCCCCTGGCCCCGGGGCAGATCTACAACGCCAATCGCTACTGCCTGGGCGCCATCCTGCGCGGCCTGGGGCTGCAGGTGCAGGTCTACCCGACTCTGCCGGACGATCTGGCCGCCAGCCGCGATGCCCTCAGCCTGGCCGCCGAGCAATGCGATGTGCTGCTCAGCTCCGGCGGGGTATCGGTGGGCGAGGAGGACCATCTCAAGCAGGCCATCAGCCGGCTCGGCGAGCTGCACCTGTGGCGCCTGGCCATTCAGCCGGGCAAGCCCCTGGCGTTTGGCAGCGTGCAGGGCAAACCCTGGCTCGGCCTGCCCGGTAACCCGGCGGCGGCTCTGGTCACCGCCTTGGTGGTGGCGCGGCCCTTCCTGCTGCGTGCCCAGGGCTGCCAGGCGGTGCAGGCCAAGGCCCTGCAACTGCCGGCGGCGTTTCGCTGGGACAAGGCCAACAACCGCCGCCAGTACCTGCGCGCCCGTATCGAGGACGGCAACCTGGTGCTGCACCCGCAGCAGGGCTCGGCCATGCTCCTGCCGGCCTGCTGGGCCGAGGGCCTGGCGGTGGTGGAGCAGGGTCGCACCCTGGGGCTGGGCGAATCTGTCGCATACCTGCCGTTCAGCCAGTTGCTGGCGCCTTGATGTCGGTCAAGGCGCGGCCTGCCCAGGCCCTTAGAGTCGGCAGGCGATGCGTGGCCGACCGCCTGTAGGGTGCGCCATGCGCACCGCTGCCTGATCGGCAAACAGGGTGCGCACGGTGCAGCCTACGGCTCTCTCCCTCGGGGCGGCAGCCGATTGATGACAGCGTCTTTTCCAAGCGAGGTATGCCGATGCAACTGGTCTGTCCGGCGGGTAGTCTGCCGGCCCTCAAAGCGGCCCTGAACCAGGGTGCCGATGCCATCTATGTCGGTTTTCGCGACGACACCAACGCCCGCCATTTCGCCGGTCTCAACCTCGACGAGAAGCAGCTGGACAGCGGTCTGCAGCTGATCCGCGCGCAGCGCCGCCAGCTCTATGTGGCGGTCAACACCTATGCCCAGCCCGGCGGCTGGCAGCGCTGGCAGCGGGCCGTGGACCGCGCCGCCGACCTTGGCGTGGACGCCCTGATCGCCGCCGACCCCGGCGTGCTGGCCTATGCCAGCCAGCGCCATCCACAGCTCAACCTGCACCTGTCGGTACAGGGCTCGGCCACCAACGCCGCCGCCCTGGAACTCTATCGCCAGCGCTACGGCATCCGCCGCGCGGTGCTGCCGCGGGTGCTGTCGCTGGCCCAGGTGCGCCATCTGGCCGGCAAGACCGAGGTGCCCCTGGAGGTGTTCGGCTTCGGCAGCCTGTGCATCATGGCCGAGGGTCGCTGCCACCTGTCGTCCTACCTCACCGGTGAGTCGCCCAACCTCTGCGGCGTCTGCTCGCCGGCCAAGGCGGTGCGCTGGCAGGAAGATGCCGACGGCCTCAGCTCGCGCCTGGGCGGGGTGCTGATCGACCGTTACGCCAAGGACGAGCCGGCCGCCTACCCGACCCTGTGCAAGGGTCGCTTTATGGTCAACGGTCAGCGCTTCCACGCCCTGGAAGAACCCACCAGCCTCAACACCCTGGAGCTGATCCCGCAGCTGGCCGAAATCGGCATCGCCGCGGTGAAGATCGAGGGCCGCCAGCGCAGCCCGGCCTATGTCGAGCAGGTCGCCCGGGTCTGGCGCGCCGCCCTCGACGCCTACCGGCGCAGCCCCCAGCAGTTTCAGGTGCAGCCGCACTGGCAGGCGGCCCTGGCCGCCGTCTCCGAAGGCAGCCAGACCACCCTGGGCGCCTATCACCGTGCCTGGCAATAAGGAGCCACCCATGCAACTGAGTCTGGGACCCGTACTGTTCTACTGGAGCCGCGCCAAGCTGCTGGATTTCTATGCGGAAATGGCCGCTCAACCCCTGGATATCCTCTACCTGGGCGAGACGGTGTGTTCCAAGCGCCGCGCCATGAGCCTGGACGACTGGCTGGGCCTGGCCCGCGAACTGCGTGAATGCACCAATGCCGAGCTGGTGCTGTCCGGCCTGGCGCTGCTGGAGGCGGCCAGCGAGCTGTCCAGCCTCAAGCGCCTGTGCGACAACGGCGAACTGCTGGTGGAGGCCAACGACATGGGCGCGGTGCAGCTGCTGCACGAGCGCCGCCTGCCCTTTGTCGCCGGCCCGGCGCTGAACCTGTACAACGCCCACGCCCTGGCCGAACTGCAGGACTGCGGCCTGCAACGCTGGGTGCCGCCGGTGGAATGCTCCGGCGCCCTGCTGCGCGACTGCCTGGAGCAGCTCGACCAGCTCGGCCGGCCACGGCCCCAGGTCGAACTGTTCGCCTACGGCCATCTGCCCCTGGCCTACTCGGCACGCTGCTTTACCGCCCGCGCCGAGAACCGGCCCAAGGACGATTGCCATTTCTGCTGCCAGGACTACCCCGAAGGCATCCCCCTGCTCAGCCAGGAAGGCGAGGTGTTGTTTACCCTCAACGGCATCCAGACCCTCTCCGGGCGGGTCAGCAACCTGCTGGCCGACTACGCCCAGCTTGAGGCCCACGGCATCGACTGCCTGCGCCTGAGCCCCAGGGCCGAGGGCATGGGTGAGGTGGTGCAGCAATACCACGCCGTACGCCAGGGCGGCCTGCCGCCACTGCTGGCCGAGGGCTGCAACGGCTACTGGCATGGCCGCCCCGGCATGCTCAGCGCCGAGGAGGCGGGATTATGCTAAAGCTCGAACAGCTGGCGCTGCGCTGCGCCGACCCGCTATTGGGCCTGCTGCGCCATGTGCCTTTCAGCGTGCAACGCTGGGTGCTGCAGGCGGCGGTACAGCGCCTGTTTGCCGAACCCCTGGAGGAGGGCGCCTTCGACCTGCTTAGCGGGCGCTGGCTGCGCCTGGAGGTCAGCGACCTCAACCTGGCCTGGTGCCTGACCCGCACCCCCCTGGGCCTGCGCATGGCCAGCGCGGCGCCGGTGGACGTGAGCATCCGTGGTAACTGGCGCGAATTCGTCCTGCTCGCCAGCCGCCAGGAAGACCCCGATACCCTGTTCTTCCGCCGTCGCCTGCTGATCGAAGGCGACACCGAACTGGGCCTGGGCATGAAAAACCTGCTCGACAGCCTGGACCCCGACAACATGCCCCCGGCCCTGTGGCGCAGCCTGTGCCGCCTGGGCCAGGCCCTCAGCGCCGAACAGCGCAGCGCCCAGGCGGGTGGGGCAGGCATCTAGGCCCCAGTCCCAATGGCCAGCCACAGACCATGTGTAGGGTGGATGACGCTTCACCCATCCACCCGCTGCGGCCCCGTGGTGGATGAACAGAGCGTCATCCACCCTACCGGGCTGGGCCAGGTTCTCAGAGCCGAACAACGCAGCGCCCAGGCGGGTGGGGTGGGTATCTAGGCCCCAGCCCCAATGGCTATCCACGGACCATGTGTAGGGTGGATGGCGCTTTACCCATCCACCAGCTGCGGCCTTGTGGTGGAAGAAAAGAGCGTCATCCACCCTACCGGGTTACGTTTATTCCTGATGCTATGCCGCGCCTGATCCAGGCTGCGGATGCGTGCCAGTTGGCCCGCCGCCTCGCAGGCGGTCATCTGCTGACAGGTGCGATGGGCTTATCTCGGCGCCTGCTAGCCCCAGAAGGGCAGCATATGGCCGGGCGTCTGCAGATGCGAGAGCAGCAGAAATACCGACACCAATAGCGCATTGATCGACCAGGCTACCGTCAGAAAGCGGGCCATTTCGCCGTAGATGGGCTCGCGTACGTTGCCGGCGTTGCGCCATACGGCATTCAGTATCCAGGCCGTGTAACAGAGAAAGCCGAGCAGTAGCAGGGCCAGCGAAGCGCTGCCGATTTGCTGGAAGAGCAGCAGGATGGCGCCGAAAAACAGATGGCTGAGCAATACGCCCTGAATCCAGAACACCTGCCATAGCGGAGCGGTGCCGGGGGTATCGAGTCGAGTGATGAGCTTTTGCATGTGCATTTGAGTCACTCCGTTCAAGTGCTTCACGTTGAATATAGCCACTGACTGTGGTTTCTATCCGCCAATGACTCGACCCGCCGAAGCGGGCCGAGTCTAGCCAATACTCTTTTTTCGATACTCAACTAGTCGATTGGGCACCTCCTTGCGCGAGTTGCGCGGCCGTTTCCTGGGTGGATGAGAAGAAACCGATAACCACCTGCCAGGTCATGGCCAGGGCGCCGACGATAAACACCACATCGCCGAAGGTGCGCACCCAGCGCAGGGTCTGCAGCAGGTCCTGCTGCATAAAGGCCTCGCTGCGGGCGTACCACAGGCCCTCGCTGACGCTGGCATGGAACTGGATGATGCCGATGGGCAGCAGGCTGGTGGCGATCATCAGCACCAGGCCGGCGTTGAGCCACCAGAAGGCGGTCTTCATCAGCCCTTCATTGAAGTGGAACTGCGGGCGGATATAGCGCAGTACCAGCAGGGTGAAGCCCAGCGCGAGGAAGCCATACACCCCGAACAGCGCGGCGTGGGCGTGGACCGGCGTGGTATTGAGGCCCTGCACGTAGTACAGGGAGATCGGCGGGTTGATCATGAAGCCGAACACCCCGGCGCCGAGCATGTTCCAGAAGGCCACCGCGACGAAGCACATCAGCGGCCAGCGCAGGTTCGCCATCCACGGCGCGCGCTCCTTCAGGCGCCAGTTCTCCCAG
>JBFHPI010000154.1:0-7230 GCA_041592855.1 Pseudomonas sp. | reverse complement strand
TCTTAGGAGCCAGGTTATGCATGCACTCGAACATCAGCTGCTTGAGGTCAATGGTATCGAGCTCAGCCTTTACAGCGCCGGCCCCCAGGATGGGCGGGCACTGTGGTTGCTGCATGGCTTTCCCGAGTGCTGGCATTCCTGGCGCAAGCAGATCGAGCCCCTGGCGGCGGCCGGCTATCGGGTGCTGATTCCGGAGATGCGCGGTTATGGCAAGAGCAGTGCACCGCGCGAGCCTGAGGCCTACGACCTGATCACCCTGTGCGGCGATATCCAGGGCGCCATGGATGCCCTGCAGCAGTCCGAGTGCTGTGTAATCGGCCATGACTGGGGCGCGCCAGTGGCCTGGCATCTGGCCCTGCTGGAGCCGCAGCGGGTGCAGGCGGTGGTGGCCATGGCGGTGCCCTTTGGCGGGCGGCCGAAGCAGCCGGCCACTGAGTTGATGGCGCAGCTGTATGCCGGGCGTTTTCATTACATCCTGCACTTTCAGCAGCCGGGTGTGGCCGAAGCGGAAATGGACGCCGATATGGCCCGTACCCTGCGCATGATGATGCACAACACCTCGGCCGCAGTGCCCAAGGACTTTTTCCTGCAGGACAAACCGGCGGGTGCCGGCCTGTTCGACGGCATGCAGGACCCGGGCAGCCTGCCGCCCTGGTGCGACGAAGCAGCCTTTGCCCATTACCTCGACACTTTCGCCAGACGCGGTTTCTATGGCGCGCTGAACTGGTACCGCAATTTCCACCGTAACTGGCTGCGCACCGAGGCCTTGGCCGAGCTGCAGGTTGAGCAGCCAGCCCTGTTCCTGCTCGGCGACCATGACCCGGTGGGCACCCTGGAAGCCTATACCCTCAAGCAGATGCCCAAGCGTGTCAGGCAGCTGGAACAGCATGTGCTGGAGCACTGCGGGCACTGGATTCAGAACGAGCAGGCCGAGCGGGTCAACCAGCTGTTGTTGGACTTTCTCGGACGGCAGTATCCGGCTTGAGCACTGTGTAACGCCGTTTGCCGGCACTCTGGCGGCCATAAATAGTTCAAGGCAGGGGGCAGGCGCGGGGCGGCTTTATCGCTATGCTGCGCAGCTTCAGACTGTGCCGGAGGCAATATGCGGGTTGTCCTGTGTTGGGGAATCTTGATCGCGACCTTGTTATTGAGCGGTTGTGCGCCAAAACAACTGTCGTCCCATGGCCAGGGCTTGCCGGAGCGGGTGGAGCTGAGCGATGTGCCGTTCTTTGCACTGAGCGACAGCCAGGGCGGCCCTTCGGCGTTGGCCATGCTGCTCAATCACCATGGCGTGATCAGCAGTCCGGGTTTGCTGGATCAGCTGATCAGCGAGTCGGGCCGTGCCATCGATGAACCGGCGGGGCTGATCTTCGCTGCCCAGCACCATGAGTTGCTGGTTTATCCCCTGCCGCGCAGTCTGGATGCCCTGCTGCAGCAGGTCGCCGCCGGTCATCCGGTGCTCGTGGCCTATAAGCCCCTGCTGGGCATGGGGCCTGTGCAGTTTGCCGTGCTGGTGGGTTTTGATCGTCGCGAAGAAGTGCTGATTCTGCGCAGTGGCAATAACCGCCGCGCCCTGATTGGGTTGGGCCGTTTCGACAGCGCCTGGGCCAGTGCCGGGCACTGGGCGGTGATACTCACGCCGACTCACCGCCTGCCAGCCCAGGCCGAGCAGTCACGCTGGCAGACGGGTGTCGCCGGCCTGCGTGGCCAGGGACTGGAAGAGGCGGCCGAGCATGCCGAGCGCACGGCGCGCCGGTATTGGCCCGAGTAAGTCGGGCATTATTCATCGAGCGCGGGGCCCGGCAATGATTGCCTCGCAGCTCGTTGGCACTCGGGCGAATGAAGCGCTGGCCGTGCGACTCGGCAAATAAAAAAGCCCGCGCGTAGTCAGCGGGCTTTTTTGACGATGTGGATGGCCGGTCTAGACGATCACACCCTGGCTGCGCAGGTAGTCGTCGTAGCTGCCGCTAAAGTCGGTCACGCCGTTGTCCGACAGCTCGATAATGCGCGTGGCCAGCGAGGACACGAACTCGCGGTCGTGGCTGACGAAGATCAGGGTACCCGGGTAGTTCTCCAGGGCCAGGTTAAGGGCCTCGATGGATTCCATATCCAGGTGGTTGGTCGGTTCGTCCATCAGCAGCACGTTGGGCTTCTGGCAGGCCAGCTTGCCGAACAGCATGCGCCCCTGCTCACCACCGGAGAGCACCTTGACCGACTTCTGGATCTCATCGGAGGAGAACAGCATGCGCCCCAGTGCGGCGCGAATGTTCTGCTCGCCCTGGGTCCACTGGCCCATCCACTCGAACAGGGTGTCGTCGGCCTCGAAGTCGTGGGCGTGGTCCTGGGCGTAGTAGCCCACCTCGGCGCTGTCGGTCCATTTCACGGCGCCGCTATCGGGTTTTATCTCGCCGACCAGGGTGCGCAGCAGGGTGGTCTTGCCGATGCCGTTGGGGCCGATAATGGCCACGCGCTCACCGGCTTCGATCTGCACGCTGAAGTTTTTGAACAACACCTTGTCATCGAAGGCCTTGCAGATTTTTTCCAGGGTCACGGCCTGGCGATGCAGCTTCTTGTTCTGATCGAAGCGAATAAAGGGGCTGACGCGGCTGGATGGCTTGACCTCGGCCAGCTGGATCTTGTCGATCTGCTTGGCGCGGCTGGTGGCCTGCTTGGCCTTGGAGGCGTTGGCCGAGAAGCGGCTGACGAAGGTCTGCAGCTCGGCGATCTGCGCCTTCTTCTTGGCGTTGTCGGCCAGCAGCTGCTCGCGCGACTGGGTGGCGGCGGTCATGTACTCGTCGTAGTTGCCGGGGAACAGGCGCAGCTCGCCGTAGTCCAGGTCGGCCATATGGGTGCAGACCGAGTTGAGGAAGTGGCGGTCGTGGGAAATGATGATCATGGTGCTGTTACGCGCCGTGAGGATGTTTTCCAGCCAGCGGATGGTGTTGATATCCAGGTGGTTGGTCGGCTCGTCCAGCAGCAGCACGTCCGGGTCGGCAAACAGTGCCTGGGCCAGCAGCACGCGCAGCTTCCAGCCCGGCGCCACTTCGCTCATCGGGCCGAAGTGCTGCTCCAGCGGAATGCCCAGGCCCAGCAGCAACTCGCCGGCGCGGGACTCGGCGGTGTAGCCGTCCATCTCGGCGAACTCGCCTTCCAGCTCGCCCACCTTCATGCCGTCTTCTTCGCTCATTTCCGCCAGCGAATAGATGCGGTCGCGCTCGGCCTTGACCTTCCACAGCTCGGCGTGGCCCATGATCACGGTGTCGATCACGTTGAATTCTTCGTAGGCGAACTGATCCTGGCGCAGCTTGCCCAAGCGCACGTTCGGCTCCAGCATCACCTGGCCGGCCGACGGCTCCAGATCACCGCCGAGAATCTTCATAAAGGTCGACTTGCCGCAGCCATTGGCCCCGATCAGGCCGTAACGGTTGCCGTTGTTGAACTTCACGGAAACGTTTTCAAAAAGCGGCTTGGCGCCGAACTGCATGGTGATATTGGCGGTGGAAATCACGAATCTTGGTCCAGATAAGCGGGCGCACGGGCGCGAAAGGGGCGCGATTGTAGCGGTTTACGCGGGGCTTGGGCAGCGCGGCAGATGGAAGGAGGCTTTACAACACAAGAGCCAGGCGCATGCGCTTGGGCAGTTTGCCCACTACCAGTTGGTGCGAACGGGTCAGCAGCTCGCGCAGTTCCGAGTCGCCCAGTGGGTAAGGCGCAGCCATGCTGATCCAGCGGGCACGGGCCAGGTAGGGCGCCGGGCGGATGCCGGGGCGGTCGCAGAAGCCGAGAAACAGATCGTCATCGACCTTGAAAGCCAGGCCATCTGTAGCACTGAGGTGGATCAGGGCGAACATCTTGCTTTCGGCCACGGAAAATACCCGCACGCCTCCCCATTTGTAGTCTTCGCGGGCGCCGGGCAGGCTTAGGCAGAAGGCGGCGACTTGCTCAGGTGTCATGGCTTAATCCCGATAAAAGACCTGCACCAGATGGTAGCCAAACTGGCTCTTGATCGGCCCATGCACTTCGCGCAGGGGCTTTTTGAAAATCACCTGGTCGATGGCCCGCACCATCTGCCCCGGGCGTACCTCGCCGAGGTCGCCACCCTTCTTGCCCGAGGGGCAGGTGGAGTATCTGCGCGCCAGCACATCGAAGGCTTCGCCGGCGGCGATGCGCTTCTTCAGGGCGGTAGCCTCGGCCTCGGTCTTGACCAGAATATGGCGGCACATTGCCTTGGCCATGATGAACTCCTCAGATTCTTCGGCGCGCTATTGTGCCAGCATGGGCGCGCCAGCAGAATGGCGTCAGTTGTTTGCCAGCTGGACAGGGCGGAAAGCCCGCTGATTCTGGCCTAACGTTATTAATTCCACCCCGACGGATCTGCTCGCCATGGACCTCACCGCAATGCTGAAAATCCTCTCCAGTCAGGACGGTTCCGACCTGTACCTGTCCACTGGAGCACCTCCATGCGCCAAGTTCAATGGCGTGCTCAAGGCGCTCAGTCAGGAACCCCTGAAAAGTGGCGATGTGGCGGCCATTGCGGCTGGCGTGATGGACAGCGCCCAACGTGAGGAATTCGAGCGCGAGTTGGAGATGAACCTGGCCATTTCCATCGCCGGGGTCGGACGTTTTCGTATCAATATCTTCAAGCAGCGCAACGAGGTGTCCATCGTCGCGCGCAATATCAAGATGGATATCCCCAAGTTCGAGGACTTGAAGCTGCCCGAGGTGTTGCTCAAGACCATCATGGAAAAGCGTGGTCTGGTGCTGTTCGTCGGCGGTACCGGCTCGGGCAAATCCACTTCCCTGGCGGCGCTGATCGACTACCGCAACCGCAACAGCGGCGGCCATATCATCACCATCGAAGACCCGGTGGAGTATGTGCACAAGCACAAGAAATCCATCATCAACCAGCGCGAGGTGGGGGTGGACACCCGCAGCTTCCATGCCGCGCTGAAGAACACATTGCGCCAGGCGCCCGACGTGATCCTGATCGGTGAGATCCGCGACCGCGAGACCATGGAGCACGCCCTGGCCTTTGCCGACACCGGTCACCTGGCCATCTCCACCCTGCACGCCAACAACGCCAACCAGGCGCTGGACCGCATTATCAACTTCTTCCCCGAGGAGCGCCGGCCGCAGCTGCTTAACGATCTGGGCAACAACCTCAAGGCCTTTGTCTCCCAGCGCCTGGTCAAGACCATCGATGGCAAGCGTCGCGCCGCGGTGGAGGTGTTGCTGGGCACGCCGACCATTCGTGACCAGATCAAGCGCAACGAGTTCGCCGAGATCAAGGAAACCATGGAGAAATCCAAGAACCTGGGCATGCAGACCTTCGATATGGCGCTGATCGACCTGGTCCATGAAGGCGCCATCGATGAAGAGGAAGCGGTGAAGAACGCCGACTCGGCCAACAACGTGCGCCTCAAGCTCAAGCTGCACCGCGAAAATCCAGCCAATGCCGGCGCCCAGGCCGCTCAGGCTGCTGCTGGTACCGCTGCGCCGGCGGCAAAGCCAGCCCAGCCCAGTTGGGCGCTGGAGCTTAAACTGGAAGAGATCGACGAGGGTGAGCAGCCCGAAGAACCGGGAAACTGATCAGGGCGGGCAGGGTGGAAAGCGCAGCGCGTTTTCCACCCTGCAGGCTAGCCGACGAGGACAGAACGTTCGCCGATGGTTTCGTAGAAGCGAAACAGGTAGCCATCTGGGTCGCTGACAAAGAACTCGCGCTGACCGTATTCCACCTCGCCGCCGCGATACCAGGCTTCGTATACCGGCTTGGCCAGTTCTACATTGGCCTGCTGCAAGCGCAACAACAGGTCGGCGATGCTGTCCAGTTCAACCTGAAAATGCAGGCCTTTGCCTTTGGGACCTGGGCGTTGCAAGGCATAGACCTCCGCGCCGGGTTGCTCCAGCAGCATGATCTGCGCTCCGTCCAAATCGAAGTAACCAAAGCGGTCTTCAAGGCGCTCGAAGCGCAGCGCGAAACCGAAGATATCCTGATAGAAGCGCCGCGACGCCGGGTAGCTCTCGACCACCAGTTCGGGCACCAGTTTGTTCCATTCCATGGCGCGCTCCTTGTGTTATGGCTGCTCGGCCTTGAACCAGAACTCGATCTCGTCGGTTTCCTCGGCAAATTCGGCGGCATGCACCACACCGGCCGGCACCTGATACCAGTCGCCGGCCCCGTAAGTGGTGGTCACGCCATCGACGGTCAACTGCAGCGCACCGCGGGTGATCACCCCATGGTTGTCGGTGTCGTGGGCGTGAGGTGGGATTGTCGTGCCGGCGGGATAGGAGGCGAATAGCACCTCGCAGCCTGCGGCGGCCAGCTTGTAGGCATCGAAGCGACCGTCATACAGCGGTAGGGTCTTGATCTTGTCGGGGTAGTGGCCGGCCATGGGAAGTTCCTTTTCAGTGGCGACTGCGGGCTTTGCTAGTTGTTGAGTGGGCTGATCCTATGCGGCTGCCTGCCGGCTTGACCGCTTGCAGGCCAGCTCAGATATTGCTGGTTGCACGGGCTTTGTCATGGACCTTCTTGGGGGCTTCGAACTGCTCGTAACCCAGGCCAGGGGTTGGCGCCTTGCGCACCAGTTTGATGCTGCGAATATCTTCGATCCGGAACACCCGTTCACCGCTGTTCTCAAGGTCGCGGTAGGCGTGTATCAGGTCGTCATTGCCCCAGTAGTGGATGTTTTGCAGGCGCAGGAAACCACTCTGCAGATTGTTGTGGGCGATCAGCTGATAAAGGTCTTTCGATACCTGGCCGTAGTAGTAGAAGGACTCCATCCCTTGGTCTTCCTCGGGTATGTTGAATTGGATAAAGGTCCAGACCTGCTCTTCCTTGAGGTTGGCTTGCACACTCAGGATTTCCTTATCAAAACGGCAGCCGGCCAGGCTGAGCGTCAGCATTAACAGCAGCAGAGGGGTTTTCATCGCTAATCCTTGTGATGGGGCAACGCGCTGTTGGCGTGCGGCCCTCTACCTTAGCCATTCGCTCACTATTTTTGAAGGTGCATGCAGTGCACCGGTGGAGGCAGTCGTGCGTTCAGTCCTTTAACGCCGCCAGGTTGCGATACAGCTCCAGCGCCTGGGGGTTGGCCAGGGCGTCGGTGTTTTTCACAGGCCGGCCGTGCACCACATTGCGTACCGCCAGCTCGACGATCTTGCCGCTGATGGTGCGGGGAATATCGGCCACTTTGATGATCTTGGCCGGGACATGGCGCGGTGTGGTGTTGG
>JBFHPI010000153.1:0-7257 GCA_041592855.1 Pseudomonas sp. | reverse complement strand
AGATGATGAGCTACCGGCCACCGATCAACACCCGCACCGTGGATTACGTGAAGGGCAAGAAGCCCAACGGCAACACCGAGATCGTCCTCAACTGGATCACCCCGCACCAGAAGTGGGGCATCCACAGCACCTACTCGGACACCCTGATCATGCTCACCCTGAGCCGTGGCGGGCCGATCGTCTGGATGAGCGAGATCGACGCGAAAAAGGCCGGCATCGAGGACAACGACTGGATCGAGTGCTTCAACGCCAACGGCGCCCTGACCGCCCGCGCGGTGGTCAGCCAGCGGGTCAAAGAGGGCATGGTGATGATGTACCACGCCCAGGAACGCATCGTGAACGTGCCCGGCAGCGAAACCACCAAGACCCGTGGCGGCCACCACAACTCGGTGACCCGCGTGGTGCTCAAGCCCACCCACATGATCGGCGGCTACGCCCAGCAGTCCTACGGCTTCAACTACTACGGCACCGTGGGCTGCAACCGCGACGAGTTCGTCGTGGTGCGCAAGATGAGCAAGGTCGACTGGCTGGATGGCACCGATGTCGGTGGCCTGGGCGGCGACGCCCTGCCGCAACCCTTGCCGACCAAGATTGATTGAGGAGTGATGCCATGAAAATTCGTTCACAAGTGGCGATGGTCCTGAACCTGGACAAGTGCATCGGCTGTCACACCTGCTCGATCACCTGCAAGAACGTCTGGACCAGCCGCGAAGGCATGGAATACGCCTGGTTCAACAACGTCGAGACCAAGCCCGGGATCGGTTACCCCAAGGAGTGGGAAAACCAGGACAAGTGGAAGGGCGGCTGGGTGCGCAACAAGGACGGCTCGATCAACCCGCGCATCGGCGGCAAGTTCCGCGTGCTGGCGAATATCTTCGCCAACCCGGACATGCCTTCGATCGACGACTACTACGAGCCGTTCGACTTCGATTACCAGAACCTACACACCGCGCCCCTGGCCGATCACCAGCCGGTGGCCCGGCCACGCTCGCTGATCAGCGGCAAGCGCATGGAGAAGATCGAGTGGGGGCCCAACTGGGAGGAGATCCTCGGCACCGAGTTCGCCAAGCGGCGCAAGGACAAGAACTTCGATGCCGTGCAGGCCGATATCTACGGCCAGTACGAAAACACCTTCATGATGTACCTGCCGCGCCTGTGCGAGCACTGCCTCAATCCCACCTGCGCGGCCTCCTGCCCGAGCGGGGCGATCTACAAGCGCGAGGAAGACGGCATCGTCCTGATCGATCAGGAGAAGTGCCGCGGCTGGCGCATGTGCATCAGCGGCTGCCCGTACAAGAAGATCTACTTCAACTGGAAGAGCGGCAAATCCGAGAAGTGCATCTTCTGCTACCCGCGTATCGAAGCCGGCATGCCCACCGTGTGCTCGGAAACCTGCGTGGGGCGCATCCGCTACCTGGGCGTGCTGCTGTACGACGCCGACCGTATCCATGAGGTGGCCAGCACCCCCAACGAGCAGGACTTGTACCTCAAGCAGCTGGAGCTGTTCCTCGACCCCAGTGACCCGGCCGTGATCAAGCAGGCCCTGGCCGATGGCGTGCCCATGTCGGTGATCGAGTCGGCGCAGAAATCCCCGGTGTACAAGCTGGCGGTGGACTGGAAGCTGGCCCTGCCGCTGCACCCGGAATACCGCACCCTGCCGATGGTCTGGTACGTGCCGCCCCTGTCGCCGATCCAGAACGCCGCGCAAGCCGGCAGCATCAGCATGGACGGCGTACTGCCGGATGTGGACAGCCTGCGCATCCCCCTGCGTTACCTGGCCAACCTACTCACCGCCGGCGACGAGAAGCCGGTCAAGCTGGCCCTGAAGCGCCTGCTGGCGATGCGCGCCTACAAGCGCGCCGAGCAGGTGGACGGGGTGCGCGACCTCAAGGTGTTGGAGGATGTCGGCCTGTCGGTGGCCCAGGTGGAAGACATGTACCGCTACCTGGCCATTGCCAACTACGAAGACCGCTTCGTGATCCCCACTGCGCACCGTGAGGAGGCCATGAGTGATGCCTTCGCCGAGCGCTCCGGTTGCGGCTTCAGCTTCGGCAGCGGCTGCAGCGGCAGCTCCGACACCAATATGTTCGGCGCGAAGAAGGCCAACCGCCGCGACGTGCTGAAAACCGTACAGCTGTGGGAGGAGTGAGCATGCAGATCCTCAAGGTGATTTCCCTGTTGCTGGATTATCCGACCGAGGCGCTGCAAGGCGCCCGTGAGGAGTTGTTTGATGCCATCGGCCGCGCCCGCGAGATCAGCCCCGAGCAGCGCACTGCGCTGATCGCGCTGCTCGACGAGCTGGCCGGCGCTGACGTGATGGACGTGCAGGAACGCTACAGCGAGCTGTTCGACAAGGGCCGCTCCCTGTCGCTGCTGCTGTTCGAGCATGTGCATGGCGAGTCCCGCGACCGTGGCCAGGCCATGGTCGATCTGATGGCGCAGTACGAGGAAGCCGGCTTCGCCATCGGCGTGCGCGAGCTGCCCGATTACATCCCGCTGTACCTGGAGTACCTGGCCAGCCGCGAGGACATCGAGGCCCGCGAGGGCCTGGCCGATGTATCCCATCTGCTGGCGCTGCTGGCGGCTCGTTTGGTCGAGCGTGAAAGCCCCTACGCGGCCTGCTTCCAGGCCCTGCTGCAGATTGCCGGCGTGCAACCGCAGCAGGCCGTGAATGAGGTGCGTGAGCAGGTCGCCGCAGAAGTGCGCGACGACTCCCTCGAAGCCCTGGACAAGATCTGGGAAGAGGAGGCGGTGGACTTCCTCCAGGCCGAGCAGCAGGACCGCTGCCCGAGCCAGACCAGCCTGCCCGGCAAGGCCCGGGAAGAAGTACCGGTGCCGCTGCACTGGGTGGATTTCAATCACGAGGGAGCGGCTGTGGTGCCGGCCCAGGAGGTGCGTCATGTCTAGCAGCAATCTCTGGCTGTTCGGGATCTATCCCTATATCGCCCTGGCCATCTGCTTTATCGGCAGCTGGGCGCGCTTCGACCTGTCGCAGTACAGCTGGAAGGCCGGCTCCAGCCAGGTGTTCAATCGCACTCCGGCCGAGCAGCGCTATATGCGCATCGCCAGCAACCTGTTCCATGTCGGCGTGCTGTTTATCCTGGCCGGTCACTTTGTCGGCCTGCTTCTCCCCGAGGCCATCTACCACCATGTGATCAGCACCGCCAACAAGCAGCTGCTGGCCATGGTTTCCGGCGGCTTCTTTGGCGTGCTGTGCCTGATCGGCCTGCTGATGCTGCTCAAGCGTCGCCTGACCGACCCACGGGTGCGGGCCAGCTCCAGCACCTCGGACGTGCTGATCCTGGTGGTGCTGCTGGTGCAGTTGCTGCTGGGCCTGGCCACCATCTTCGCCTCGGCCGGGCATATGGACGGCTCGGTGATGGTGATGCTGGCCAACTGGGCGCAAGCCGTGGTCACCCTGCAACCCATGGTCGCCGCCGCCAGCATCGAGCCGGTCAGCCTGGTCTACAAGCTCCACGTGTTCCTCGGCCTGACCCTGTTCGTGCTGTTCCCCTTTACCCGCCTGGTGCACATCGTCAGCGCCCCGGTGTGGTATCTGGGCCGGCGTTACCAGATCGTCCGGCAGAAGGGTTAACAGGATCAAAAGTAGGGTGGACATGCCGCAGGCTTGTCCATCAGTGGCAGGGCAGGGCAACTGAGCCCGCCCCGCCAAACAACTATATGCGGAGGTGTGTGATGGGTTGTGGATGTGGTGGAAGTGGCGGCGGCGAAGGCGGCTGCGCCGGCGGCGCCAGCCAGGTCGTGGAACCGATCCCGGCCGGGGTACAGACCTTTGAGCTGCCCCAGGAAGTGGATCACGACGAGGAACCGGCAGCAGAGGCGGCCGCGCCCAGCCTGGAACTGATCGCCAGCAGCGAGCAGGAGTGGCCGCGGATCAAGGTCAATGGCGTGGGCATCGGCCATGAGGCCATCGCCCAGGAACTGCAGTACCACCCGGCCAGCACCCGCCAGGAGGCGATCTTCCTCGCCAGCCAGGCCCTGGTGCTGCGCGAGTTGCTCAAGCAGCGCGCCAATGCCCTGGGCCTGGTGGTGCAGCCGGCCGCGGGGGAGAGCGAAGAGGAGGCGGCCACCCGCACCCTGCTGGAGCAGGAAGTGCCCCTGCCGCACGCCGATCAGGCGGCTTGCCTGAAGTATTTCGAGAATAACCGCAGCCGGTTCTCCAGCGCCCCGCTGGTCGCGGCGCGGCATATTCTGCTGGCCTGCCCGGCGGATGACGCCGAAGAGCGCAGCCTGATGCGCGAGCAGGCCGAGGCCCTGCTGGAGCAACTCAAGACCGATGGCCTGCGCTTTGCAGAACTGGCCCTGGCCCATTCCGCCTGCCCGTCGAAAAACCAGGGCGGCAGCCTGGGGCAGATCAGCCAGGGCCAGACCGTGCCCGAATTCGAGCGGCAATTGCTGCGCCTGCCCCTGGGCCTGGCCGACCACCCCCTGGAAAGCCGCTACGGCTTCCATCTGGTCTGGGTCGACCAGCGCATCGAGGGTGAGCCGCTGCCCTTCGAACTGGTGGAGGGCAGCATCCGCGCCGAACTGGACCAGCGCGTCTGGCAGGTGGCGGTCGGTCAATACCTGAAGAACCTGGTGGGCATGGCGGATATCCGGGGCATCGTCCTGGACGGTGCCGACAGCCCACTGATGCAGTAGCCCGGACGGGCTGGAACCCCGTAGGGTGGAAAACCGCGAAGCGTTTTCCACCAGCCCACCCACAAGGTCTGCTTTCGGAGCGAACATGAACAGCCAACTGCAGGACGGCTTTGGCCGCAGTATCGACTACCTGCGCATGTCGGTGACCGACCGCTGCGATTTTCGCTGCGTGTACTGCATGGCCGAGGACATGACCTTTCTACCGCGCCAGCAGGTACTCAGCCTGGAGGAAATCGAGCGCCTGGCACGGCTGTTCGTCGCCCACGGGGTGAAGAAGATCCGCCTTACCGGCGGCGAACCCCTGGTGCGCCAGGGCATAGTCGGGTTGTGTGCGAAGATCGCCGCACTGCCGGGCCTGCGCGAACTGGTGATGACCAGCAACGGCTCGCAGCTGGGCAAGCTGGCCCAGCCCCTGGCGGATGCCGGGGTCAAGCGCCTGAATATCAGCCTGGACAGTCTCAAGCCCGAGCGCTTTGCCGCCATCACCCGTACCGGCGAACTGGCCCAGGTACTGGCCGGCATCGACGCCGCCCGCGCCGCTGGTTTTGCCCGCATCAAGCTCAATGCCGTGGTGATGCAGGGGCGCAACGCCGACGAGGTGCTGGACCTGGTCGACTACGCCGTGCAGCGCGGCCTGGATATCAGCTTTATCGAGGAAATGCCCCTGGGCCAGGTGGGCCGCTCCCGGGAGGAAAGCTTCTGCTCCAGCGACTGGGTGCGCGAGCGCATCAGCCAGCGCTACAGCCTGATCGACAGCGCCGAGCAGAGCGGCGGCCCGGCCCGCTACGTGCGCATCCAGGGCCATGCCGACAGCCGCATCGGCTTTATCTCGCCCCACAGCCACAACTTCTGCGCCACCTGCAACCGTGTGCGCCTCACCGCCGAAGGCCGCCTGCTGCTGTGCCTGGGCCACGAACACTCGGTGGACCTACGCGCCCTGCTGCGCCGCCACCCGGAAAGCGACGCACCGCTGCTCGACGCCATCCACGCCGGCCTTGCGCGCAAACCCCAGCGCCATGACTTCAGCATCGGCGGCGAGGTGCAGGTACTGCGTTTTATGAATGCCAGCGGCGGCTGATCCCACCGCCCCCAGTTTTACCCTCCCATTGGGCCGTTTACGGCCCTTTTTTATCGCGGACAAGGGTAGGGTGCGTGATGCTTCCCACGCCGATAAGTCCCCTCGCCCCTCTGGGGAGAGGGGAGCAAACCGCACGGGTATTGGCCACACAATCATTAATTCTCCCTTCTTGACCACCATCAATTTCCTCGCAGGTCTTTATGGGGACTATGCACATCATGTTGTGTATTGAATTAACTCAAACAACAAGATGATGTGTTTAAGGAGGTGGTGATGAGCCCGCTTGATCTGCAGTTCGGCCCCCGCATGCTGTACAAACGCGATGGCAGTGAGGTGCCCTTCGATGCCGACAAGATCCAGCGCGCCATCGCCGCCGCCGGTCATGCCACCGCTGCCTTCGGTATCGCCGAGGCCAGGGCTCTGAGCCAGGCGGTATTGGCCCGCCTGCTGGATGCCAAGCCCCTGAGCGTGGAGCAGGTGCAGGACAAGGTCGAGCTGGTGCTGATGGAGGCCGGTTACTACGAAACCGCCCGCGCCTATATCGTCTACCGCGAGCGTCACGGTCGCCTGCGCCGCGACCGCAAGACCCTGGTGGACGTGGCTGCCTCGATGAACGAGTACCTGTCCCGCGAGGACTGGCGGGTACAGGCCAACGCCAACCAGGGCTATTCCCTCGGTGGGCTGATTCTCAACGTGGCCGGCAAAGTCACCGCCAACTACTGGCTGGACGAGGTCTACAGCAGCGATATCGGCTGGGCCCATCGCGAGGCCGATCTGCATATCCATGACCTGGACATGCTCGCCGGCTACTGTGCCGGCTGGTCGCTGCGCACCCTGCTGCATGAAGGCCTCAACGGCATCCCCGGGCGGGTCGAGGCGGGGCCACCCAGGCACCTGTCCAGCGCCCTGGGGCAGATGGTTAATTTTCTCGGCACCCTGCAGAACGAGTGGGCCGGAGCCCAGGCCTTCAGCTCCTTCGACACCTATCTGGCGCCCTATGTACGCAAGGACAACCTGAGCTATGAGCAGGTGCGCCAGTCCCTGCAGGAGTTTATCTACAACCTCAACGTGCCCTCGCGCTGGGGCACCCAGACGCCCTTTACCAACCTGACCTTCGACTGGGTCTGCCCCGAGGATCTGCGTGAGCAGGTGCCGGTGATCGGCGGCGAGGAAATGCCCTTCTGCTACGGCGAGCTGCAGGCCGAGATGGAGCTGATCAACCGCGCCTATATCGAGGTGATGATGGCCGGCGACGCCAAGGGCCGGGTGTTTACCTTCCCCATCCCCACCTACAACATCACCCATGATTTCCCCTGGGACAGCGACAACGCCACGCGCCTGTTCGACATGACCGCGCGCTATGGCCTGCCGTATTTCCAGAACTTCCTCAACTCGGACATGCAGCCCAACCAGGTGCGCTCGATGTGCTGTCGCCTGCAACTGGATGTGCGCGAGCTGCTCAAGCGCGGTGGCGGCCTGTTCGGCTCGGCCGAGCAGACCGGCTCGCTGGGAGTGGT
>JBFHPI010000152.1:0-7301 GCA_041592855.1 Pseudomonas sp. | reverse complement strand
GGAAATGCCTCGGGCTGCAGGAGCAGCCGAGGCACTGGCGTTGTTGCTGACGCACTCGAAAATGCTCATTGGCTAACAACCAACTCCGCTTTTCGAGCACATCCCCACCTAACCAGGCCTTCGCTCGTGACGCTGCTTCTCTGCCAATAATCCGCGTCAGGTGCTTTTCACAGCCGCTTAAAGGAGTCTGCCATGCAACCTGTCGTATTGATCACCGGGGCCGCCGGCGGCGTTGGTCGTGCCCTTGCGCAACGCTTCCACCAGGGCAACTGGCGGGTGGCGGTCACTGATTGCAATGCCGCCGGGCTGGCCCTGCTTGGCCACGAACTGCCCCTGGCGGCCTCTATCAGCAGCGACCTGGGCAATGCCACGGCTTGTCGGGATGTGGTGGACCGAGTTGTCGCCAGCTGCGGCCGCCTGGATGCCCTGGTCAACGCCGCAGGCATCTGGCGCGAAGGGCCGGTGGAAAGCTTTAGCGAGGCCGACTATGACCTGCTGATGGCGATCAACCTCAAGGCACCCTTCTTTATGTGTGCGGCGGCCATCCCCCACCTCAAGGACAGCCGCGGCGCCATCGTCAATATCTCCAGCGACGCCGGGCGCCAGGGCAACCAGAACGCCGCTGCCTACTGCGCCAGCAAGGGCGGCCTGAGCCTGCTCGGCAAGACCCTGGCACTGGATCTGGCACCCTTCGGCGTACGCTGCAATACCGTCTCGCCCGGCGATATCGACACGCCGATGCTGGCCTTCCAGGCCGAACGGTACGGCAATGGCGATCCCCTCAGCTATTATCGCAACCTGCTGGGTAAATACCCCCAGGGCGAACAGGCGCGCTTTATAGAGCCGGCGGAAGTGGCCGAACTGGTGTACTTCCTCTGCCAGAGCGGCGCGGCGGCCATCACCGGCGCCGACATGGCCATCGACATGGGCCTTTCGGCGGGGATCTAAGGTGTCTGTTAGGCTGAGGCATATGTCAGTGCGTACCCCCCCAGCCTGGAGCCTGCATGGAACCGATCAATACCCAACTGACCATGACCGTGTTGATGACCCCGGATATGGCCAACTTCTCAGGCAATGTGCACGGTGGCACCCTGCTCAAATACCTGGACGAAGTGGCCTACGCCTGCGCCAGTCGCTATGCCGGGAGCTATGTGGTCACCCTGTCGGTGGACCAGGTGATCTTTCGTGAGCCCATCCATGTCGGCGAATTGGTGACCTTCCTAGCCTCGGTCAACTATTGCGGGCGCACCTCCATGGAAATCGGCATCAAGGTGATCACCGAGAATATCCGTGACCGCTCGGTGCGCCATACCAACAGCTGCTTTTTCACCATGGTGGCAGTGGACAAGCGCGGAAAGCCGGTGGCGGTGCCACCCTTGCAACCACAAACCGCGGACGGCCTGCGCCGCCAGCACCAGGCCGAGCAGCGCCGGCAGATCCGTCATGAACTGCAGCAGCGCTACCAGGCCCTCAACACGCCTCAGATCGGCTAACAGGCCGTTGAAAAACGTTAGCGAGGCTGGCAAGGCAAGGCAAAAACGGCCGAAAAGCGGAGTTTACGAGTTGTAAATGCGCATTTTGCGGCCGTTCTTAACGCAGAATTGCCAACGTAGGTAGTTTTTCAACAGCCTGCTAAGCTCGGCCTCCCGCACCACGGACATAGCCATGATCGAGCTGTTCGATGTCTTCTTACTGATGCTGTTCGCCGCCGCCTGCGCCTGGCTGTGGCGCGGCCACGGCATTCGCGAGCGCGCCCTGTTGCTGGCCAAGCAGCACTGCGCACGACTGGATATCGAGCTGCTGGACGGCGCCGTGGCCCTGCGCCGCCTGGCCCTGCAACGCGATGTCCAGGGCCGGCGGCGCCTGGTACGGCTGTATGACTTCGAGTTCACCGTCACCGGTGAGCAACGTCTGCGCGGCGAGATCAGCATGCTGGGCCAGCGCCTGGGACGGATCGAACTGCAACCCCACCCCATCCTCAGCCCCCAGCCGGAACCGGTGGCCACCCAGGACGAGAGCAAGGTGGTGCTGCTGGAACATTGGCGCAACAAGGCCGAGTAGAACGCGGCGGGAGCTATAACCGCGCCAGCACCTGCTGCCACTCGGCCCGGCAGCCGTAGGTCATGGGCCAGCGCAGCAGCCGGCAACGCAGGCGATGCCAGCGGCCGCGCCCCTGCTGGCGCCGACACTCCGCGTAAAGCCAATGCTCGTCGAAAGCGGACCAGACCCCGGCCACGCTCCAGTGATTGAGCCAGACCACCGGCGCCACCTCATACAGAAAGATCGCCTCGAGCTGCTGCCGACTCAGGCCACTGGCGCGCAACACCCCGGCAATGCCGTCCAGCCAGGCGTCATCCAGCTCGGTGTCCAGCCACAGGTCCGACAACGCCAACCAGACCGCCTCCCGATTGGCCGCCTGCATGTTCAGCCGCGCTGCAGCAGAAAGCCGCTGACCCGCGCCGCCGCTTCTCCCGGCTGCTCCTGCATAAAGCAATGCCCGCCAGGCACCACATGGGCGCTGATATGACCATTGCCGGCGCACCAGCGCGCCACCGACCTGGCGACAAAGGGGTAACTGCGCTGGCCGTAGAGCACCTGAGTCGGCGTCGTCACCTTGGCCAGGGACGGCCATAGGCGCTTGGGAAAGGAGCTGAAGATATCCGCCTCACGGCTGGGCCGGCACTTCAGCTCGACGCCCTTGTCGCTGTCCTTGAGGGCATGCTGGATATAGGCGGCAAAGGCCTCTTCGGTCCAGCCGCGAAACATCCCGCGGCCATGCAGAGCGGCATGCGCGGCCGCACGATCCGGCCAGCTGCTGCGACGTTTGAGCGCCTTGCTGGCCAGGGTGGTGCGCCGGCTCAGGCCGACCACATCGGACAGCGCCATCACCCCGATCATGGCCGGGCTGAACAGCACCGGATCGAGCAGCATCGCGCGCTGGAACAGTTGTGGCTGCTGGGCCAGCATCAAGCTGGTCAGCACCCCGCCAAAGCTGTGCCCCAGGGCAAAACGCGGCACCTCGCCGAAGATCGCATTGCCCGCGGCAAAGGCCTCCAGGGCCAGCTCGGCGCTGCGGTTCCAACCGTGGAAACGGCCGCCATGGTCGCTGTCGCCATGGCCCTGCACATCGCACAGCCACAGGTCGAAATCCTCGGCCAGCAGTTGCAGCATGGGCGTATAGACCCGCCCGCAGTAACCGTTGCCATGCAGAAAATGCAGCAGCGGCTTGCCCGAGGGCGGCGAGTGCCAGCCGCGCAGGGTAAAACCGGCACTGCAGGCATGGGACCAGGGCAATAGGGACATAAGGCGAACTCACAACCAAACGAGCCGCCAGTTTAGCGTCAGCTCGGCGCACAACCGAGTGATGATGGAAAAATGTCTGGCGCCATTTTTAACAACGCACTTTAAAGAGCATCACAAATCGCAGAGTACAAAAAGAGGGCTCTCTAAGATCCACGCTTAAAGCGGCATTAGTGATTTCGGATAAACCGCTCCAGCAGCCTATTAAGCTGTTCTGGCTGATCCAGCGGGGTGGCATGCCCGGAATCCCTCACCACGGCCAGTTCAGCATTACGCAGCTGCGCCACATAGGCCTGCTTGTAGGCCAACGGGGTGTAGTCGCGGTCGCCGGCGACGATCAGCATCGGGGTGTCCACTGCATTGACTGCTGGCAGGGCTGACCAACCAAGAATGGCGCGGATGGCATGCAGGTAAGAGGTGTGATCATTGGCCCCAATGCGCATGGCGGTGCGCCGACGTAGCTCGCTTTGTTCGGCATAAGGAAACAGCTTCCGCGCCAGCAGACGCCCCAAAGTCTTGAGGCCAAGCAGACGAATCAGCCCCAGACGCAACAGCACCTTGCCGCGCAACACCCATGAATCCAGGGGAAAGCTCGGCGCACTGTTGATCGCCACCAGGCGGCCAACCAGCTCGGGCTGCTGCGCCAGCAGCTGGAAGCCCACCATGCCACCCATGGAAATGCCCACCAGTACGCAGCCCTGGATGGCCTGGGCCTGGATAAACTCGCCTACGTCATCGGCCAACTCGGCCACGCTGACCGCTTTACGCAACGGTTCACTGGCGCCATGGCCACGCAGATCCAGGGCAAAAACAGTGGCCCAACGCGACAATGCATCAATCTGTGGCTGCCAGTCCTGCAAAGATGATCCAAGACCATGCAGCAGCAATACCGGCAGGCCCTGGCCCTTGCGGATATAGGCACAGCGGCCATTGCGCAATTGGATATAGTGCATGGATAAACCCCTTTAAATTAAATATTTGATGCGTGATTAATCCTGTCGTCCTGAATCGCGGGGATTATCAGGAAACATCTTTTGAAGAAGTAGATATTGCCACTTAGTAATAAATCGACTGTTTGCCTTATCTCGGTGGAAAACCTAGAATCGGCCTGCTTCTTATCGAGAGTCCTCCCCATGTACAGCATTTCCAGCCCGACTCAGGCTCGCAGTAAAAAAGCCCTTGAGCGCTTTCTCAACGTGGCTGCCGAACTGCTTGCGGACAACCGTTTCGAGGACACCGGAATCGCCCAGATCGCACAACTGGCCGAGTCCTCGGTGGGCACCTTCTACCGCCTGCTGGGTGACAAGGACGTGCTGCTCTATGCCGTCCATGAACGCTTCGTCGAGCAGGGCCGCAGCGCCATCGACGGCCTGGTGGCCGAGCTGAGCCACGATACCAGGCCGTTGGCAGCGCAGATTGAGACCTTTATCCAAGGCATGATTGCGCTGTTCGAAGGGCGCGAAGGCCTGCTTCGCGCCCTGATCCGACGCAGCTCGGCCGACCTGCAGTTCCGTCAGCGCTTCCACCAGCTCAATGCCTATATCGGCCAGACCTTCTGTGCCCTCGTCCTTACCCGCCAGGAGGAACTGCGGCATCCTCAGCCCCAACAGGCCGCCGACCTGGCGGCCCATATGTTGCTGGCCAGCCTGAATTATCTGACCATGGTCGGCACCCTCGGCCAGACCCCCCGGGAAGTTATTCCCGAGGAACTTTCCCGACTGATCTGCAAGTATCTGGAAGTTGCCCAACATTAACGGCGACTGTCCCGACGTAATTGCGCAGGGGTAAAGTCAGAAGGTTTCAAGGCAATATCAAACTGATTGGCCGGCTCTTCATTGGAGAGCACGCCAATCACATAACGACCGCCAATCAGATCATATACCGCGTCGCCCTTGGTCCAGATCAACGGCTGGTCATACAGATTGATGGTGTAGGACTCACCAACCCGCCACAGGTTGTCACGATTGTCGTAGTGATCGACCACCAGGATCTGGTAGCTGTCCTCGTCGAAATACATATCGCGCTGCTTGTACTGATGGCGCATACCGCTCTTCAGCGTGGCGCGCACATGCCAGACCCGATGCAGCTCGTAGCGCAGCAGCTCCGGGTTGACGTGGCCGCGCTTGACGATATCGCTGTATTTGTTGCTCTTGGCCGCCAGGCGATAGCTGTTGTAGGGCACATATAGTTCCTTCTTGCCCAGCAGCTGCCAGTCGTACTTGTCCGGTGCGCCGGAGAACATGTCGAAGTTGTCGGTGGTGCGCATGCCATCCGATGAAGTTCCGGGGGAGTCATAGGCCACGTTGGGCGCACGCCTGACGCGACGCTGGCCAGAGGCATAGAGCCAGGCCAGACGCGGCTCCTTGACCTGATTGACGGTCTCGTGCACCAGCAGCTCGGTGCCGGCCAGGCGCGCCGGGGCCAGCACCGACTGACGGAAGTAGAACAGCACGTTGCCATTGCCCTGGCTGTAGTCGCCGGCGGCTTCGTTGAACAGGAACAGGTCCTCGATCTTGGTCATGAAATAGTCGCCGCTGGCCTGGGGTACGGCCTGGGCGTAGTAGCGCTTGACGCTGTCGCCGCGGTAGCGCACCAGGTGGTTCCACAGCACCTCCAGACCCGACTGGGGAATGGGGAAGGGCGTGGCCAGCTTGAAGTCGGCGATGCCGTTGCCGTTCTCGATCAGCTTGGCCGAGGTGGCGTTGTGCCTGGCTGCGGCATACACCTTGTCCGGATAGGAGGCGGAGCGCCGGGTCGGGTAGACGTTGAGCTTCCAGCTCTCGCTGAAGCGCGTGAGCATGGCCAATTGGCCGGGGCTAAGCTGCTCGCGGTACTGCTCGGCATTGGCGGCCGTGATGCTGAACAGCGGCTGATCGGCGGCGTAGGGGTCGCGGTAGCCCAAGGCCGGGTCGTAGGCGTTGGCATCGCGGGCCAGGCCACCGTCCCAGGCGGGGATGCTGCCGCTGGCATTGCCGGCCTTTTCCGCACCGATCGGGGTCAGGTCCTGGCCAAGACGCGCAGCCTGGGCTGCATCCACCTGGGCCTGGGTCAGACCGGCGCCCAGCAGCAAGCCGGCAAACAGGCTGACGCGCAACAATCCTGAAGTATTCATGAGTATCCCGTCCTAGAAACTGTATTTGATGTTGAAGCTGAGGTAGTCGCGGTCGCTGAGCTTGTTGGCCAACCCGCCACCGCTGTAGCCCACGTACTTGACGCCAAAGGTCAGGGACTCCTGGTAGATGGCGTCGAGACCCACGGCATAGCCCTTGCGCTTCTCCAGCAGGCCATTGGTCAACTGCGGGGCAACGCCGTTGATGCCGTACTGGTAGTTGACGCTGGGCACCAGATTGACCAGGTTGAATACGTTGCTATAGGTCAGCGACAGCCCCGCCTGGGCACCCCAGGCGCTGGAGGTGGCACCGTAGTAGTCGATATCCGACTCCAGGCCCTGCACCCGATTGCCCACCACTTCGGTCATAAAGGTGGCGGCATTAGCCCCCAGCAGATTGTTGAAGCTGTAGATGCCGACCAGGGAGGCCTGCCACATGGCTTTCTCGGCATAGCCGTCGAGGTGAGTGCCGGGCGCCAAGCCCATGGTTGAGCCCAGTAGCGCCGTGGGCAGGTATTCGCCCAGGCCCAGGGCGATAGGGGCGTTGGGTCGGTAGCTGAGTTCACCCGCCAGCGACAGGCCGTTAAGGAAGCTGTCGCCGCCAATTGTGGTGTTAAAGCTCAGGCCATAGAGATGGCGCTTTTCCAGGTACTCGGCGTAGTAGTTGGAGCTGCTGCCCACCGGCAAGGCCCCCACCACCGGCAACACCGTAGGCTGGCCCACGGTCAGGCCGATCATGGGCAGATTCATGTTGTAGCGCAGGTAATAGAAACCCAATTCGCTGTCATTCAGCTCGGGCACCATCCAGCGCATGGCGACGCCGTACTGCGGCGCACCATCGGCTTTGATATCACTGCCGCGTGGGATATGGGTGGTGGGTAGATAGCCACGT
>JBFHPI010000151.1:0-7307 GCA_041592855.1 Pseudomonas sp. | reverse complement strand
TTCGATTGAAGACGCTCTTTTTGGGGACCAAGTATGGCTGTTCCTTCACAACTGCCATAGTGGTTGCGCACGCTCTGTGCCGGGTCGCCCTTGAGGATTTTCTCCGGGGCCGGGCGGTAGTGTTCGGCGGCGGTTTGCGCCGCGGCGAAGTCGATAATCTGCTCGATATTCATCTGTTGTTCCTTATAAGGGTCAGTGGGCTTTGCGGATCGCATTGGCGAGCTTGTCGATCAGGCAGTCGATATGCTGCTTCTCCACGATCAGCGGCGGCGACATGGCAATGGTATCGCCGGTCACTCGAACCATCAGGTCGTTATAGAAGCACTGCTCGAACACCTGGTAGCCACGCTGGCCGACGCCGCGGCTGCTGGGGGCCAGCTGCACGGCGCCGACCAGACCGATGGCGCGGATATCCAGCACGTTGGGCAGCCCGCGCAGGCTGAACAGGGCCTGCTGCCAATAGCTTTCCAGCTCGATGGCCTTATTGAACAGGTCTTCGTGCTGGTAAATATCCAGGCTGGCCAGGGCGGCAGCGCAGGCCACCGGGTGTCCGGAGTAGGTATAGCCGTGGAACAGCTCGATGCCGTCTGGGCCCTGCATAAAGGCGTCGTGGATCTGCTCGTCGACGAACACCGCGCCCATGGGGATGGCGCCGTTGGTCAGACCCTTGGCGGTGGTGATGATGTCCGGGGTGACGCCCCAGCGCTGGGCGGCGAATGCCTGTCCGACGCGGCCGAAACCGGTGATCACCTCGTCGAAGATCAGCAGGATGCCGTGTTTACGGGTGATCTCGCGCAGGCGCTGCAGGTAGCCCACCGGCGGCAGGATGACCCCGGCCGAGCCGGACATGGGCTCGACGATGACCGCGGCGATATTTTCCGCGCCATGCAGGGCGACCAGGCGTTCCAGCTCGTCGGCTTTTTCCGCGCCGAACTCGGGCAGGCCTAGGCTGAAGGCATTGCGGGCGATATCCAGGGTGTGCGGCAGGTGATCGACCCCCGGCAGCTGCAGGGGGAAGGCGCGGCGATTGTTGACCATGCCGCCCACCGAGATGCCGCCGAAGCCGACACCGTGGTAGCCCAGTTCGCGGCCGATCAGGCGGGTGCGGCTGCCCTGGCCGATGGCGCGCTGGTAGGCCAGGGCGATCTTCAGGGCGGTGTCTGCCGACTCGGAGCCGGAGTTGGTGAAGAAGATCTTGTTCAGCCCGGCCGGGGCGATATCGGCCAGGCGGCTGGCCAGCTCGAACGGCAGTGGGTGGCCCATCTGGAAGGTGGGGGCAAAGTCCAGCTTGGCGATCTGCTTGCTCACCGCCTCGGTGATCTCGCGGCGGCCATGGCCGGCGTTGCAGCACCACAGGCCGGCGGTGCCGTCGAGAATCTTGCGGCCGTCGTCGCTGGTGAAGTACATGCCTTCGGCGCTTTCCAGCAGGCGCGGCTTGGCCTTGTACTGGCGGTTGGCGGTGAAGGGCATCCAGAAATCATCCAGGGTGTTTGTTTTTCTGAGCGTTTCTGCTGGGTTGAAGCTGTTCATTCTGGTCACCCGCGGGCGCAAATAATGAGGTTGGGCTGGTTTTTGCGCAGTCTATGTTTAATAAAATGAACATGACAAGAGGGTTTTGCTGGCTTGTGTCAAAAATATTGAAAATACCCCGTGCTCTGGTTTAGTGTTGCCGGCAGGCCAAGGTGTGGATAATGCCTTGCAGAATTATTGACAGTGCCAGTGGCGTGCCCGCGGCATTTTTTACCGATAGAGGATGCTCGAATGACTAGCCTGACTCGTGCCGACTGGGAGCAGCGCGCCAATAACCTGAAGATCGAAGGCCGTGCTTTTATCCACGGTGAGTTCTGCCCGGCCGTATCCGGGGAGACCTTCGACTGCATCAGCCCGGTGGATGGCCGCCTGCTCGGCCAAGTGGCCAGCTGCGATGCCGCCGACGCCGAACTGGCCGTGGCGGATGCCCGCGCCACCTTCGAGTCCGGCGTCTGGTCGCGCATGGCGCCGGCCCAGCGCAAGCGCGTGATGATCCGTTTTGCCGACCTGATGGACCAGCACGCCGAGGAACTGGCGCTGTTGGAAACCCTGGATATGGGCAAGCCCATCGGCGACTCCCTCAGCGTCGACGTGCCGGGCGCCTCCCGTGCCATTCGCTGGAGCGGTGAAGCCGTCGACAAGATCTACGACGAAGTGGCGGCCACCCCCCATGACGAACTGGGCCTGGTCACCCGCGAGGCGGTGGGCGTGGTGGCGGCGATCGTGCCGTGGAACTTCCCCATGATCATGACCGCCTGGAAACTCGGCCCGGCCCTGGCCACCGGCAACTCGGTGATCGTCAAACCGTCCGAGAAATCCCCGCTGACCGCCCTGCGCATGGCCCAGCTGGCCATGGAGGCCGGTATTCCGGCAGGTGTGCTCAACGTGCTGCCGGGCTACGGCCACACCGTGGGCAAGGCCCTGGCCCTGCACATGGATGTCGACACCCTGGTGTTCACCGGTTCGACCAAGATCGCCAAGCAGCTGATGATCTACGCCGGCGAATCCAATATGAAGCGCGTGTGGCTGGAGGCGGGCGGCAAGAGCGCCAATATCGTCTTCGCCGATGCCCCGGATCTCAAGGCCGCGGCGGAAGCGGCCGCGGCAGCGATCTGCTTCAACCAGGGCGAGATGTGCACCGCCGGTTCGCGCCTGCTGGTGGAGCGTTCGATCAAGGACCAATTCATGCCCATGGTGGTGGAAGCCATGCAGGGCTGGAAAGCCGGTCACGCCCTGGATCCGGACACCAAGGTCGGCGCCCTGGTCGATGCCGGCCACCTGAATGCCGTGCTCGGCTATATCGATGCCGGCCACAAGGATCAGGCCAAGCTGCTCTGTGGCGGCAAGCGCACCCTGGAGGAAACCGGCGGTGTGTATGTCGAGCCGACCATCTTCGACGACGCCCATAACGCCATGCGCATCGCCCAGGAGGAAATCTTCGGCCCGGTACTGACGGTGATTCCGTTCGACAGCACCGAGGAAGCGATCCAGATCGCCAACGACAGCATCTATGGCCTGGCTGCGGCCATCTGGACCAGCAACCTGTCCAAGGCACACCTGGCGGCCAAGGCGTTGCGTGTGGGCAGCATGTGGGTCAACCAGTACGATGGCGGCGATATGACTGCGCCCTTTGGTGGCTTCAAGCAGTCGGGCAACGGCCGCGACAAGTCGCTGCATGCCTTCGACAAGTACACCGAGATCAAGGCCACCTGGATCAAGCTTTAACGATAGCGGGGCGATCTTCTGGTCGTCGGCCATGCTGCGTTGCGTCCTCGCTTTAATGCTCACGTACTGCAGTACGCTGCGCTAAAAGCTGCGGGTCGCCTGGCCTGGCCTTAGTCCCGAAGCTCTGGATTTTCGGCGCGCCCGGGCAAGTTGAGACTGGGGTTAGCGTGATTAAGGTCCGCCCTTCGGGGCCGGCTCTGACGAGCCACACCTGCGGCCGGGTTTCCTAGGAAACTCGGCCGTTTGTGTTTGACGGCCGTCTACATGGAAAGGACATGGCTATGCGTTGGGCAACCTACTTCGCCGTCACGGCGGCGGTCATTATTGTCGGGCTGGCGCTGGGGGTGACCCTGCCGCTGGTGTCCCTGCGTCTGGAGGGCTGGGGCTATGGCAGCTTCGCCATCGGCGTGATGGCCGGCATGCCGGCCATTGGTGTGCTGCTGGGGGCGCGCCTGACCGGGCGGCTGGCCGGCTGGTTCGGCACCCCGCAGACCCTGCGCCTGTGTCTGCTGGCCAGTGCCGCATCGGTGGCCCTGCTGACCCTGATGCCGAGCTATCCGCTTTGGCTGTTTCTGCGTCTGCTGATAGGCATTTCCCTGACCGTGGTGTTTGTGCTCGGCGAAAGCTGGATCAACCAGCTGGTCGAGGATCGCCTGCGTGGGCGCCTGGTGGCCCTGTATGGCACCGGCTTCGCCCTCAGCCAGCTGTGCGGGCCGTTGCTGCTGACCGGGCTGGGCACCGAGGGTGATCAGGGTTTCTGGCTGTCCGCGGGTCTGCTGGTAGCGGGCAGCCTGTTGCTGCTGGGTCATGGCGGTGCGCCCCAGGTCAATGCCGAGAGCGCCTCGGGCAAGGGTCTGGGCACGTTCTGTCGTACGTTGCCGGCGATTGCCTGGGCGGTGGTGCTGTTTGCCGCCTTCGAAGCCATGGTGCTGACCCTGCTGCCGGTCTATCTGCTGCGCGAGGGCTTTGCCCAGCAGCTGGCACTGATCATGGTCAGCACCGTGGTGGTGGGTGATGCGGCGCTGCAGTTGCCGATAGGCTGGCTGGCCGAGCGGGTACCCCGGCAGACCCTGTTCCGCTGTTGCGGCGTGGTGCTGCTGGCGTCCAGTCTGAGCATTCCGGCGCTGCTGCATACGCCGCTGATCTGGCCGGTGCTGGTGCTGTTTGGCGCCAGTGCCGGCGGCCTCTACACCCTGTCGCTGATTCTGGTCGGCCAGCGTTACCGGGATGACGCCCTGGTGCGAGCCAATGCCCATATCGCCCTGCTCTGGGGCATCGGCTGCCTGCTCGGGCCGATGTCCACCGGGGCCGCCAGCCAGTGGATCAGCGGTCACGCCCTGCCCATGCTGATGGCATTGGGCGCGGCCGGCTTTGTCTGGCTGGCCTTTCAGCGCGGCGCCTTTAGTGAGGTGGCGGGGGCGCGTCAGCCTGGCTGAGCGCCCCGTGCGGGATCACACCAGCTCTTTCAACCTATGCCAAAGCATGCCCAGAGCCAGTAGTGGCGAGCGCAGGTGCTTGCCGCCGGGGAAGGTCATATGCGGCACCTGGGCGAACAGGTCGAAACCGCGGCTTTCCTGACCGGCGATGGCCTCACCGAGCAGTTTGCCGGCCAGGTGGGTGGCATTGACCCCGTGCCCTGAATAGGCCTGGGCGTAGAACACGTTGGCCTGATCCTTGAGCCGGCCGATCTGCGGCAGGCGGTTGGCGCCGATGCCGATCATGCCGCCCCACTGGTAGTCGATGCGCACGTCCTTCAGGTGCGGGAACACGGCCAGCATCTTCGGTCGCATATAGGCGGCGATATCCGCCGGGTCGCGGCCAGAGTAGTGGCAGGCGCCGCCGAACAGCAGGCGCCGGTCAGCGGACAGGCGGTAATAGTCCAGCGCCACGCGCTGGTCGCACAGGGCCATATTCTGTGGAATCAGTGCCTTGGCCTGGGTCTCTGACAGCGGCTCGGTGGCGATTACATAGCTGCCGGCGGGCAGCACCTTGCCCCCCAGTTGCGGGTTGAGGTCACCCATATAGGCGTTGCAGCCGAGCACCAGGTTGGCTGTACGCACCACGCCGCTGGCCGTGTGCACGCGAACCTGGGGACCGTAGTCGATGCGCGTCACGGCAGAATTCTCGTGCAGCTGCACGCCCAGGCTCTGCGCCGCAGCGGCCTCGCCCAGGGCCAGGTTAAGCGGGTGCAGGTGGCCTGAGCCCATGTCGATCATACCGCCGACATAGCGGTTGGAGCCCACCACCTCGTGCATCTGCTCCGGCTGCAGCAGGCGCATTTCGTGGCGATAACCGAGCTGCTTGAGCTCGGCCATGTCCTCGGCAAAACCCTCCAGGTGGCTGGGCTTGTTGGCCAGGTCGCAATAGCCCCAGGTCAGGTCGCAGTCGATCTGGAACTGCTCGACCCGGCGACGGACGATTTCAACCGCCTCCAGGCCCATCAGCTTGAGTTCACGCACCCCTTCCCGGCCGATCACATTTTCGAACTGTTCGACGCCGTGGCCGACGCCGCGGATCAGCTGGCCGCCGTTGCGCCCGCTGGCGCCCCAGCCAATCTTGTGCGCCTCCAGCAGCACTACCGAGAGGCCCTTCTGCGCCAGTTCGATAGCCGTGTTCAGGCCACTGAATCCGCCGCCGACAACGCACACGTCGGCCTGCACCTCGCCCTGCAGCGGGGGATAGTCCAGCTGGCGGTTGGCGCTGGCGGCGTAGTAGGAGGCGGCGTGTACGGGGCTATGCACCGGGGCGTGGGCGCGGGCGTTCATGTGTGAAATCCTGATTATTATGTTTGGAAAACTTTACGAAGCATAAGCGCGGGCTTTGCCGATCGCCAAGAGGCAATGGTGAAATAAACGCAATTTCGTCGGTTCGGCTCGACCTCTGCTCACCAGATGGACGGACGCCGTTACCATGCTGGCCGTTTACTCAGGAGCGCGCCCATGGGCTGCACCAATCGCAAGATCGATCAGCTGCGCCTGCAGATTCCCGGCTTTGCCTGCGAACCGGGCTGCCATGACTGCTGTGGACCGGTCACGGCCTCGGCCGAGGAGCTGGCGCGCCTGCCGGTCAAAAGCATTGCCGAACACGACGCGGCCCTGGCCGAGTACAACTGCGTGCACCTGGGGCCTCAGGGCTGTGAGGTGTATGACCAGCGCCCGCTGATCTGCCGCTTGTTCGGCACCACCGCCAGCCTGCCATGCCCCCGCGGGCGCGGCCCCGAGCAGCTGACCGAACCGGCGGTGGAGGCGCGGGTGCATCGGCTGATCGCCACGACGCGGCAGCGCCTCTTGTAGGGTGCGCTGTGCGCACCTGCGTTTCGATCTATAGGCTGCCGCGGGGGCCAGGCGGTGCTCACGGCACACCCTACGAAGCCCTTAGTCCGGCACCGGCAGACTCAGGGATTCTTTCACCTCTTCCATCACGATATAGCTCTTCGATTCGCGCACATGGGGCAGCTTGAGCAGGATATCGCCGAGCAGCTTGCGGTAGCTGGCCATCTCATTGATCCGCGCTTTCACCAGGTAATCGAAGTCGCCGGACACCAGATGGCATTCCAGCACATGGGGCAGCTTGAGCACCGCGCGGCGGAACTCCTCGAAGGTGTCACCGGACTTGTAGTCCAGGCTGATCTCGACAAACACCAGCAGGCTGGCTTTGAGCTGTTGTGGGTTAAGCCGGGCGTGGTAGCCCATGATGATGCCCTCACGCTCCAGGCGACGGACCCGTTCGGTGCAGGGCGTGGTGGACAGGCCCACCCGCTCGCCCAGCTCGGTAAAACTGATGCGCCCGTCTTCCTGCAGGATGCGGAGGATATTGCGGTCGATCTTGTCCAGCTCGCGACGGCTTTGGTGCTGGGTTCTCATGGTGGATACCCCTCTGCGGAAGGCGTTTTTGCCAAGAATTCTCGCCAAATATAGCTATTTATATAGTGAATTGCACTGCTCGTCTCTTTTTATACTGCGCCCATCTTGGGTATTGCCGTCGCGCCGTCGCGCGTCGAGGAGAGCAGCATGCGGGTTATGGTTCTGGGTAGCGGTGTAATCGGCACAGCC
>JBFHPI010000150.1:0-7317 GCA_041592855.1 Pseudomonas sp. | reverse complement strand
TGGCCCTGCTGCTTGAACAGTGGGGCTGCCAGGTGCTCACTGCCCTCGACCTGCCGGCAGCGCTGCAGGTGCTGGACGGCCAGGCGCCGGAGCTGATCCTGGCCGACTACCACCTGGATCACGGCATTACCGGCGCCGAGGTGCTGGTGGCGCTGCGTCAGCAGTTCGCCCAGGCCATCCCGGCCCTGGTGATCAGCGCCGACCGCAGCGATGCCTGCCGCCGCGAGCTGCAGGCCCTAGGCGTGGCGCTGCTGAACAAGCCGGTCAAACCGGGCAAGCTGCGGGCGCTACTTAGTCAGTTGCTGAGCCGGTAACTTGTCCCGGGCCGTGGCCACTTATCGGTCGGGTAATGGCATTTTGCCTTTACGTCTTAAGGCCTTGACCTGCATCAACCGCAGCCTTGTGCCCGCGGTATACAAAGGCCTCATTCCCATAAAGCTGCGGTTGATGCGCATGTTCAGAGACGAAGTAAAGGTGCTCTGCAACGACCCGGAACTGGTCGAGCAGATGCGCAAGTTGTTGGCCGGGCAGGTGGCGGCCGGGCAGGTGTTCTGTGAGCCACGGGCCTGTTCAGAGGCGCCGCTGTGCCGCTGGCTGGCCGAGGTGCCGCTGGGCCAGGCCGGGCGGGTACAGAGCACCTTGCTGGACGTGATAGACATCCTTCACAACAGCCGTCATGCCTTTAAGTCCAAGGCGGTGGCCCAGGCTCGCAGGCGCTTAGATGAGCTGCTCAGGGAGTTGTCAGACCCAGCCTGATCGGGTAGATATGAGCGCAGTAGGCGTCGCTTGAGGGCGACGGCCAGCTTTGCCGAGCAGGACACAGGGCCTGAAAGACAGAGCGCCAGGGTCGAACTTCGATGGTTGAAGTTCGACCCTGGCGCTTTTTTTATGCCCAGGAAAAGACCCACAGGGCGGTGAGGAACCATGAGAACAAAAGAGGATTTCGCCGAATTGCTCAGGCGCCTGCACCTGAGCCCAGAGGAGCAGGCCGAGCGGCTGAGCTTTCTGCAATGGAGCGGTGCCGATGCCCAGCGCCTGGCGGCCATGGCCGAGGCCATGGCGCCGGCGCAGCAGGCCTTTGTCGATCAGCTCTACGAGCATCTGCAGCACTTCGCCACGCCGGCGGCGCTGCTGCAGTCGCCGCAGACCATCGAGCGTCTCAAGCACAGCCAGGGCAGTTACTACCAGGACCTGTGGCGTGGCCAGTTCGATGAAGACTATGTCAACGGTCGTCTGCGTATCGGCATGATCCACCAGCAGGTGGGGCTGGAGCTGAAGTGGTACCTGGGCGCCTATCGCCTGTATCTGGGTCGCATGCTCGACGAGCTGTTCATCGGGCACCCGCAGCACGCGCTGTACGCCAGCCTGCTCAAGGCGGTGTTCTTCGATATCAGCCTGGCCCTGGACACCTACAGCGCCGCCCAGCACCGCGCCCTGGAAGACAGCGAGGCGCGCTTTGCCCGGGCTTTGCGCGGGGCCAATGACGGCCTCTGGGACTGGCACGTGGAGCAGGACCGGCTGTACGTGTCCGAGCGCTGGGCCAGCATGCTGGGGATCAGCCGTGAAACCATTGGCGATGCCAGCCAGGGCTGGTTCAGCCGGGTCCATCCGGATGATCTGCCGGGTTTGCGCCAGGCCATCGAGGCCCATCTGCAGGGGCAGACCGCACTGCTGCACCACGAATACCGCATGCGCAAGCGCGACGGTGACTATGCCTGGGTGCTGGTCCGTGGGGTGGCCGAAGCAAGCGAGCCGGGCCAGCAGCGCATGGCCGGTTCGCAGACCGATATCAGCGCGCGGAAAACTGCCGAGCAGCACCTGCAGCACGCCGCCCGTCACGATCCACTGACCGGCCTGGCCAACCGCATGCGCCTGGACGAACAACTGCAGCAGGCCCTGCTGCGCCAGGGCAAGGTCGGTGCCCGTGAGGCGGCGCTGCTGTTTGTCGACCTGGACCGCTTCAAACTGATCAACGACAGCCTCGGCCATGCCGTGGGCGATCGGGTGCTGGTGGAGGTGGCCCAACGTCTCAAGGCCTGCCTGCGTCCGGGGGACGAGCTGTTCCGCTTTGGCGGCGACGAGTTCGTCGTGCTGCTCGACGATCTGGCCTGTGCCGGCGATGCCGAGCGCGTGGCCCAGCGCATTCTCGACGGCCTGCATCATCCGTTGCACCTGGACGAGCGCACCCTGGTGGTCAACGCCAGCATCGGTATTGCCCCGTTGCATGAGCGCGGCAAGCCGCTGGATGCCCTGCAGGCCGCAGACCTGGCCCTGTACCGCGCCAAGGCCGCGGGCAAGGCGCAGTTCGCCCGCTACAGCGAGGAGTTGCAGCGTGCTGCCCAGCACCACCTGGACATGGAGTCGGCCATGGGCCAGGCCCTGGACAATGGCGAGCTGGAACTGCACTACCAGCCCATCTGCCACTTGCAGCAGGGGCAGCCGCAGCTGGCCGGGGTGGAGGCGCTATTGCGCTGGCGCAGCGGCGGGCGGCTGATCTCGCCGCTGGAATTTATCCCGGCCCTGGAGGAGTCCGGGGAGATCGTGCGGGTCGGCGACTGGGTGCTGCAGCAGGCCTGTCGCCAGGTACGTGCCTGGCAGCTGCAGGGGCAGGCGCAGCTGCGCTGCTCGGTGAATATCTCCAGCCGCCAGCTGCAGCAGGCCAGCTTTATTCCACGCCTGATCGACATCCTGCAGGACAGTGCTCTGCCGCCGGCCAGCCTGATCCTGGAAATCACCGAAAGCCAGCTGATGGAAGACACCGCCCAGACCCTGGTCAGCCTGCGCGAGCTGGCCAGCCTGGGGGTACGTCTGGCCCTGGACGACTTCGGCACCGGTTACTGCTCCCTGGGCTACCTCAAGCGCTTCCCGCTGCACATCCTCAAGGTGGACAAGAGCTTTATTGGCGGTACGCCAGGCGACGGCGAGCTGAGCGCCATCAGCCGGGCCATTATCGGCCTGGGCCACAGCCTGGGCCTGGAGGTGGTGGCCGAGGGGGTGGAGAACGCCGCCCAGCTGGAGTTCGTTCATCACCAGGGCTGCCGCTATGCCCAGGGCTACTGGTTCAGCAAGCCGCAGCCGGCCATCGCGTTAGCGCAACAGTTTCGCCACGAGGGAGGGTTTGCCGGGGTCGGCGAGTTCAGTGGCGTGCCCCCAACAGAATCCACAAGGAGTCGGGTATAGCCATGAAAATCAATCTTCCGGTCAGCGGTCGCCAGGTCGAGTTCCCGGCCAGCGCCAATATCCTTTCCACCACCGATGCCAAGGGCGTGATCACCTACGTCAATAGCGATTTTATCGGTGTCAGTGGTTTTGCCGAGAGCCAGTTGCTGGGCAAGAGCCACAATATCGTGCGTCACCCGGATATGCCGCCGGCGGCCTTCGCCCATATGTGGCAGACCCTCAAGGCCGGCCAGTCATGGATGGGCCTGGTCAAGAACCGTTGTCAGAATGGCGACCACTACTGGGTCAGCGCCTATGCCACGCCAGTGCTGCAGGGGGGGCAACTGCTGGAGTACCAGTCGGTGCGCACCCGCGCCAGCGCCGAGCAGGTGGCGGCGGCCGAAGCCCTGTATGCCCAGCTGCGCGCCGGCAAGATGCCGCGGTCGTTGCGCCCGCCACGCCTGGCACCGGGTCCGCAGCAGGCCTTGGTCAATGCCGCTCTGGGGCTGGCTTGTTGCCTCAGCCTGGGCCTGGCTGGCGTGCTGGGCTGGGGGCAGGCGGCGCTGTTGAGCGGCTTGCTCGCTGTGCTCCAGGGCGGCTGGCTGCTGCACAGCCTGCGCCCCCTGGATATGCTGGTGCGCAAGGCCCGCGGTATTGCCGACAACCCCCTGAGCCAGCTGCTTTACACCGGGCGCAGCGATGCCTTTGGCCAGATCGACTTCGCCCTGCATATGCTCAAGGCTGAAACCCGCGCGGTGGTCGGGCGCATGGCCGACTCGGCGCGGGAGCTGCGCCAGGAAGCCGCCGAACTGGTGGCTGCGGTGGATGGCAGCAACAACGCCAGTGTGCAGCAGCAGGGTGAGACGGCCCAGGTGGTCAGCGCCATTGGCCAGCTCGCCAGCAGCGTGCAGGACGTGGCGCGTAATGCCCAGCTCACTGCCAGTGCGGCCAGTCTGGTCAACCAGGAGACCGATCGCGGCCTGCAACTGGTCGAACAGACCCGCCTGCAGATCGACGGCCTGGCCGGCGAGGTGCAGCACAGCAGCAGCGTGATCCATCAGCTGGAACGCCATGGGCAGGAGATCAATCAGGTGCTGGCGGTGATTCAGGGCATCGCCGAGCAGACCAACCTGCTGGCTCTCAATGCCGCCATCGAGGCGGCCCGGGCCGGTGAGGCCGGGCGTGGTTTTGCCGTGGTGGCCGACGAGGTGCGTGGCCTGGCCTCGCGCACCCAGCAATCCACCGCGCAGATCCAGCGCACCATCGAAACCCTGCGGGCAAGCACCGCCCAGGCGGTACAGGCCATGCAGCGCAGTCACAGCCAGGCCGGGAGCAGTGTCGAGCAGGCCCTGCTGGCAGCCCGGGCCCTGGATGGGATCAACCAGCGGGTGGCCGAGATCAGCGACATGAGCGTGCAGATCGCCGCAGCGGTGGAGCAGCAGAGTGCGGTGGGCGACAGCATCCAGCGCAACCTGGATGGCATCCGCCAGGCCACCGACGGTAGCGTGGTGGCCAGCAGCCAGAGTCGCCAGGCAGCCGACCATGTGGCCGACCTGGCTCAGCGCCTGCAGCTGCTGGCCGAGCAGTTCTGGGGAGAACGGAGGGCGTTATAGACGGGTTATGCGCTGCTCAATTCCCTTACCCCATTGCCTGGCGGCGGGAGATGCAATAACTCGCGTTTTCTGTAGGCGCGGCCCATGGCCGCGAAAAGGCCTGCTGGCAAAGGTACCGATCGCGGGCATGGCCCGCTCCTACAGGTCGTGGGCTATGGGGCCGCTATTTGCGCAACCACTTGCCCTGCACCTGGATGTACTGGCCTGCGGGCGTCTTGTCGATGGCCTTCTGCCCGGCGATGGCCTCCACGTCTGCCAGGGCGATGCCGTTCTGGCTGGCCAGCTTCTGGTATTCGGCACGGCGTGCCTGGTTGATCAGGCGGGCGATCTCGGCAGCCTGGCCTTCAGGCTTGACCACCCCCAGGTAACCGTTGGGCATTTCGCCCAGCTGGCCGCTGGTCTTGGCTTGGCCCAGGGCGGACATGGCCTGGTTGAGGTCGAGGGCGACCACCGGCAGGCTCAGGCTGAACAGCAGCAACAGGCTGGCGAAGCGTTTATACAGGCTCATGGTCGGGCTCCTTAGAATAATCCGCTGGATTCGCTGAACATGCTGTCCAGGGCTTTGTCCACCTTGATATAGATTTCGTGTTCGATCTTCACATTCAGGTTGATATTGATCGGCTCATTGGGCATCGCCAGTTGCACCGTGGGGGTGCAGGCGGCGCTGAGCAGGCCCAGCAGCAGGATGGTCAAGCAACGCAGACGCATGGCGCATCTCCTTGGGTTAGGGCGTACTGGGTGAAGTGTTCTGGCGCTGCAGCATACGCTGCTGCACGCGCTGTCTGATCACTTCGCTGACCTTGTCGGACAGTTGCAGGCTGGCCAACAGGCTGGGAATGTGTTCCTCCAGGTTGATGCTGAAGTGGATCGGCCGGCCCTGCTCGATGGCCGGGTTACGGCCCTCCAGGCGCATGGCCAGTTGCAGCTTGCCTTGCTGATCATAGTCAAGCTGGCTGCTGAGCACCTGATAGCGAAAATCCTCCAGGGACTGGGCCACCAGTTGCATCGCCGGGTTGCTCCGTCCCAGGGCGCGGATGCGCTCGGAATGGAACTGCAGGCGACCACCCGGTTGGCGGGCATACAGTTGGCCCTGGCTGATACTCGCGCCACTGGCGTCGATGCGCAGGGGCAGCAGCCCGTCGACCCGGCCGTTACCGGCCAATCCCTCTGTGGGGTAGAGGATAAAAAGCTGCTCAAGTTCCACGCCCTGCACCTCAAGGGGCAGTAGCAGCGCCTCATCGGCCAGGTTCCATTGCCCGGGGCTCAGCAGCACCCGGCCGCCGAGCAGGGCGCTGTGGGCCTGATCGATCTGCAGCAGGCCTTTGTCCGGCTGGGCGCTGCTGGCCTGGTAGCGACCGCTGAGCAGCAACGGGCCGATGGGAATGCCCGGGTTGATTTCGGTCAGGCGTAGTTCGTGCAGTTCCAGGGTCAGCTGGCGGGCATCGCTGCGCAGCTTGAGGCGCAGGTCCAGGCCGCTCAGTTCGCTGCGGTCATAGATGCCGTCCAGGCCCTTGCCGTCGAGCTCGGCCTGAATCAGGGCATGGCTGGTGCCCGCCGGCAGGCTGAGACGGCCCTGGCCCTTGAGGCGCCCGTTGTTCAGGCTGAGCAGGGCCGGCCAGGCACTCAAACTCTGCTGCAGGGGGTTGCCGCCACGCAGAAACAGCTCGCCCAGTTGGGCCTGTAGCGTCAGGCCGGAGGCCGCCTGCTGCAACTGCAGGGCAAGGCTGAGGCCGGCGGCGTTGCTCAGGCTGCCGGTGAAACGCTGCCCGGAGCCGCTGGCTTCCAGTTGGCCCTGTACACGCCAGCTTTGCGGCTTGAGCTGGGGCTGCTGGAGATTGTCCAGATTCAGCTCCACAGGGCCCTGCAGTTGCCATTGCAGGGGCGCATCGGCCGAGTACTGGGCCTGCAGCTGTAAGCCTGGGCTACTGGCGCTGAGCTGTTGCAGCTGCAGCTCGGCCTGTTGCAGCTGCCCGAGCTGCAGCCGTGAAGCCGATTGCAGGTGCAGGATCAGGCCCTGGGCATCGGCATGGCCGCTCAGGTTCAGCTGCAGGTCGAGGGCGCTCAGGCGCAAGCTGTCGAGGGTCAGGGCCGGGACCTTGGCCTGCAGTCGGGTCTGTTGCCACTGCAGGCTCCAGGGCGCGGCATTGGCCAGGGCCAGTTGACCCTGCAGCTCAAAGGGCGCGGGGCCCTGGCCCTGCAGATGGACACTCAGGGGCAGGGCACGGCCCTGCAGTTCGCTCTGCAGGTTAGCCAATGGCTCGCCAGCCTCTACCCGCAGCAGCAGGCGCTGCGGCCTGAGCGCCTCAGGCAACTGCGCTAACAGCTGAACGCTGGGCTGGGTCAGCTGCAATTCGGCATCCAGGGTTTCGGCCAGCCACTGGCCCTGGCTGTTGCTTGCCGCCAGCTGGAAGCGGCCCTGCAGCTGGCCCAGGCCCGGCACCGGCCAGGGCTCGTTCAGTTCGGCGCTGGCGCTTAGCTGGCCCCGGGCCTGGGTCAGCTGCGCCGTATTCAGCGGGCCGGGGGGCAGGTGCAGTTGCCACTCGGC
>JBFHPI010000149.1:0-7317 GCA_041592855.1 Pseudomonas sp. | reverse complement strand
GGCCTTGTTGACGAAGTCCGGGTCGGCCAGGAACGGACGGGCCATGGACACCATGTCGGCATCACCCTCGGCCAGCACCTGTTCGGCCACCTCCGGGGTGTTGATGCGGTTGGTGGTGATCAGCGGAATGCTCACTTCGCCGCGCAGCTTGGCGGTGACCTTGGTAAAGGCCGCGCGCGGCACCTTGGTGGCGATGGTCGGAATGCGCGCCTCGTGCCAGCCGATCCCGGTGTTGATCAGGGTCGCGCCGGCCTGCTCGATGGCCTTGGCCAGCAGCACGATTTCATCCCAGGTGCTGCCACCCTCGACCAGGTCGAGCATGGACAGGCGGTAGATGATGATGAAATTCGGGCCGACGGCCTCACGTACACGACGGACGATTTCCACCGGCAGGCGCATGCGATTCTCATAGCTGCCGCCCCAGCGGTCGGTGCGCTGGTTGGTGTGGGCCACCAGGAACTGGTTAATGAAATAACCTTCCGAGCCCATGATCTCGACCCCGTCATACTCGGCCTGCTGGGCCAGCACGGAGCAATTGACGAAGTCCTGGATCTGCTTCTCGATGCCAGCCTCATCCAGTTCAATCGGTTTGAACGGGTTGATCGGCGCCTGGATGGCGCTCGGCGCCACCGACTTGGGGCTGTAGGCATAGCGGCCGGCATGCAGGATCTGCATGCAGATCTTGCCATCCGCCTCATGCACCGCGCGAGTGACGATCTTGTGCTTCTCCGCCTCTTCCACCGTGGTCAGCTTGGCCGCACCGGAATACACCCCGCCTTCCTCGTTCGGGCCAATACCGCCGGTGACCATCAGGCCGACACCGCCACGGGCGCGCTCGGCAAAATAAGCGGCCATACGCTCGAAGCCGCCCGGTTTCTCTTCCAGCCCGGTGTGCATGGAACCCATCAGGGCACGGTTCTTCAGGGTGGTGAAGCCCAGATCCAGCGGGGCAAGCAGGTGCGGGTAGTGAGCAGTCATGAAGATCTCCACATCGGATGTCGGCTTTTCACGGAAGTGCTGCGGCCTCTTAAAGGGCTGCAGTCGATATGGTCTAGACGATAATCAGCCCAGGCGAGGGCCTCAATGACTTAAAGTGACAAGTTATTGATCAAAAATAACAGCAAAGCCTTGGCATCCCCTCTCGTCCTCCCTAAGCTGCACAGGAACAGCCATCACGAACCCCACTATGCAGACACCACGCATCCGCCTGGGCGATCTTTCGGTCGGTTTTGTCGACAGCCTGGCCGACGCCATGCGCCGCCTGGGGCATAACCCGCAACCCCTGCTGCACAGCTATGGCCTGGATGCCGCACGCCTGGCTGAACCCCGGGCCCGCCTGTCGATCCCGCGTTATATGCGCCTGGGCCATGCTGCCATCCAGCAGACTGGGCAACCCGGCCTCGGCCTGCTGATGGGCAGCTGCAGCCGCCTGAGTCAGGCCGGCCTGGCCGGGGTTACCGCGGCCCAGGCCCCTACCGTGCGCGAAGCCGCTCGCGCCCTGATCCGCTTCGAGCCGCTGTATGCAGCCAACTACCGCGGCCAGTCGAGTCTGCACGAGGACGCCCAGGGCGCCTGGCTGCGCTTTTATTCGATCAGCCCCTATAACGCCTATAACCGCTTTGTGGTGGATTCACTGCTGTCGGGCTGGGCACAGCAGCTGGGCCGCCTGGCTCAGCAACCGTTGCCGGTGGAGAAGGTGCAGATCGAATTTCCCGCCCCCGACTATGCCGAGCAATATGGGGCGCTGTTCGCCTGCCCGGTGGAATTCGGCAGCGCGCTGAACCAGCTGCGCCTGAGCCAGCACAGCCTGAACCTGCGCAACCCCGAGCACTGCCCGAGTACCTGGCGGCACCTGCTGCAGATCTGTGAAGGGGAACTGCGCCAGCTAACCCGCACCCGCAGCCTGCGCGAGCGTGTTATCCAGTTGCTGGGCCCTCTGCTGCATGGCCGTGAACCGGATCTCGGCGAAGTAGCGGCGCGCCTGCAGCTGCCGACCTGGACCTTGCGGCGCAAGCTGGCCGAGGAAGGCACACAGTTTCGCGCCATCCTCAACGACACCCGCCGCGACCTGGCCATGACCTATATCCGCGACACCGAATTGGCCTTTGGCGAGATCGCCTACCTGCTCGGCTTCGCCTCGGCCGAAGCCTTCCAGCGCGCCTTTAAACGCTGGAACCAGCAAACCCCCGGGGAGTTTCGCCGCAGTCAGCGGCGCGGCGCCTGAGCCGAGGGCTCAGAGCTCGGTGGCATCCTCGTCCCATTCCGCCAAGTCATGCTCCTCGGCGCGGGCTTCGAGCAGCTCTTCCTGATACTCATCCATCGCAATGCCCTCCAAGCGGCTTTGACCTCGATGCAATTCATCCATCAAGGAATATGCCAATCAAGCTAGAACAGACCGATTAAGAAAAGATGACACTTTGTCGCGGACAAGAAAAAACCCGCTGATAGTGCTATCAGCGGGCTTCTCGATATGGCGCAGCGGACGGGACTCGAACCCGCGACCCCCGGCGTGACAGGCCGGTATTCTAACCGACTGAACTACCGCTGCGTGTCGGCTGGACTTGCGTCCAAGTAACTCTTGCTTGGTCTGACAGAGCGGCGCTTTGGCTGTTCTGCCTCATCCCGAGCTTGCTCGGCATGGGAAATATGGCGCAGCGGACGGGACTCGAACCCGCGACCCCCGGCGTGACAGGCCGGTATTCTAACCGACTGAACTACCGCTGCGCGTCGGTGGGCTTGCGCCCGATTCACAAGAGTGGTGGGTGATGACGGGATCGAACCGCCGACCCTCTGCTTGTAAGGCAGATGCTCTCCCAGCTGAGCTAATCACCCGCTGCTTGCGAGGCGCGAAATTTACGCAAGGGCCGCAGCTAAGTCAACACTCCGCTTAAAGTTTTTCTAAAAAGACGGAAATCCGCATGCCCATTTCCGGAGCCAATCAGGGCGCCATGCACTACCCTGGGGCTGTGGGTACTACGGGGCAACGCGCAGACTCAGGCGGGCCAGCACCCGATTGTCGTCGCTGCGTTCCAACCCGGCTTCGGCGATTTCCACCCCCTGCTCCTGCAGCACAGCGAACCAGCGCAACAGCTGGGCAAAGGGCGCGGCCTGCAGATTGACCTGCAGCATACCGGCGCCATCACCATCCAGACGCTCAATGCTCAGGCCCTGCTGTTGCGCGCTGCTGGTCACCAGGCCCTGCAGGCGCTCGGGCTCGACCCGCTGCTGCGGGCTGGCGACCAGGCCCCGGGCCAGGTGGGCATTTGCCTGCAGATAGGCATGCAGCTCACGTTGTTCGGCAAAGGCCTGGCGCGCCTCCAGTAACTGGCGCTGTACGGGCTGCCAGACACTCAGATAGAGCAACACCAGCAGCAGAAACAGGCCAAGGACCGCCAACGCCACCTGCTCCCTGGGCGCCAGGGCGCGCCAGCGCTGCAACAGCACCGATTGTTCAAGCTGAGCCCGCCAGCCTTGGGTCATCTGATTCATCGTTATCCCCCTATCACCACACGCGCACTGACCCCCTCGGCCTCGCGGCTGGCCGAGCCCAGTTGCACCGCCAGGCCGCTTTCCTGCAAACGCTCACGCAGGCGCTCCAGCTCGGCAAAGCCCGGCGCCTGTACCTGCAGGGCCAGATCGCCGCGCTGCTCGCTGTAGTCCAGCTGGCGAATACGCACCGCCCCCTCACTCAACAGCGCCTGACTGACCTGACCGAGCAGGCCCAACAGCTGTGCCTCGCCACCGCCCGAGGCCTGGCGCAGGTGCTGATCGAACTGGGCGCGAATATCCACCAGGCGCGTATCCTCGGGGAACAGCTCGCGGTACAGCGCCTCGCTGGCCGCCTCATAGCGCGCCGCTTCACGTTGCAGGTACCAGCCCTGGCCCAGATCGAAGGCAAACTGCAACAGCAGCCACAGCCCCAACACCCCGGCCAGGGGTTGCCAGACCTGCCAACGGCCGCTGTCCGTGTGACTGGCAAATTCAGCCTGGGCCAGGTTGTTACGCAGCGGCTGACGGCTTAGCCAGACAAAAGGCTCCTCGATCGGCACCTGCTCGGCCTGTGCCACCTGCTGGCCGACGCGACACAGCGCTCGATGGGGCGCGGGGCAACTCGCGGCCAGTGCCGGCCAATCTTCCAGATCAAGGGCCAGACGTGCCGCCCCCTCGCCACCCAGTAGCCAGCGCCCATGCAGTTCCAGCAGCTGGGTTCCTTCGCCCGGCAGCAGATCGGCGTCCACGGCAATCTGTGCCGGTGCCTGGGGGCACAACTGCAGCCATGCGGCCAACCAGCTGCGGCGCAGGGCAAAGACCCGCTGACGGCCATCGGCCAGGGCCTCGCCCAGGGCCAGGTGCATCAGCTCCACCTCTTCGGCCAGCAGCTCCTCCACAGCGAAGGGCAGCGCCTGGCGCAGCCAGCGCGCCTTGCGTGTGGGCAGGCTGACGGCACAGGCGGTGACGGCCTCCACCGGCAGCACCAGGGTCCAGCCCGGGCCCAGATCGGCCACGGCCTGAGCGAAAGGCAGTAGCTCGACAAGCCCTTCGCGCACCCGCTGCACAGGCAGATCCGCCTGCACCGTGGCGCAGGCCGTCGGCGGCAAAAACACAGTGATATGACTCATGGTTGAAGATCCTCGATGGGCGCCGCCGGCATGGCGGTCAGGCCCAGATCACGGGAAAGCACATACACGCGGCCATCACTGGCCCGCTGCAGGGTACTGCGCAGCAGCTGCCGACGCTCGCCGACACTGACCTCGCTGACCACCTGGAAAAACTCACTGCCCACCGCCAGCCCCTGGCTCTGTACAGCCCCACCACCAAGCTGGGCGACAAAGCTCTGCACGTCCTCGAAGGGACGCCCGGCCCTGGCCGCCACCAGCCCCTCGGCGATGCTCAGGGCGACGCCATCAGCCAGGCTGGCCAGCACCTCGGCGCTGGCCGTGTTGACATTGAGCGCAGCATTGGCCGGCAGTACGCCGACATGGGGCAAGAGGCGCTGATAGTCTTCCTCGCTCATCTCCAGCAACAGGCGCAACTCGGAGACATCACTGAGCAGACGATTGCCGGCGCGGTAGGCCGGCTGCAGCAGCAGGTACTGATTGTCCTCGGCGCCATAACCCCCTGTGGGGTCCTGATCGGCATCCAGCCAGTCGAGCAGGCGTTCGGCATAGGGCGTTTCAATCTGCAACAGGCGCAACAGGCGGCGGAACTGGGCCACGGCGGCCTCGTTGGGCTGGCCCTGGCGCAGCAGGCTATTGAGATTGAAGCGCGCGTTCAGGTCACTGATCTGGGTACGCAGCTCGCCGCCCTCGTCCAGGCTGAAGCTGGCCAGGGGTTTGGCCCAGGCCTCGCCCAGGTGATCCAGGGGCGCGCGCGGATCGCCGGCGGCCAGATCGCGCCGCAGCACGGCCTTGGCCAGGGTTTCGCCGCCCAGGGCGTAATGCAGGGCCTGGCGTACATGCAGCTGATTGGCACTGCTGCGAATCGACAGCTGCTGGCGGGCAATGATCCCGGCGCTGACCACGGTGACCACCACCACCACCAGCAATACGGTGATCAGGGCCATGCCCTGCTCGCGCCTCACGGCTGCGGCTCCGGCTCAGGTGCAGGCTGTTCCGGGTTCTCGGCGCCCTCCTCGGGCGCGCGCGCCAGCTGCTCGGGCAGCACATCGGGCAGGCGCAGCAGGCGGCGCAGCTGACCATAGCGGCGATGCTCCAACAACACCTCGACCGCCACCGGCAATACCGTCAGCGCTTCGCTCGGCTCCAGCTGAGGCGCCGGCCAAACCTCATGCCAGACGCCCTTGTCATCCAGATAGCGCAGTTCAAGACTGGTGACGCCCTCCAGGGCCTGCTGCAGCTGCGGCTGGCTGTCCTGGGCCTGATCCAGCACCCTCCAGTACTGGCGCTGCCACTGCTCGCCACTGCGTTGCCAGCGCACCCGCTGCAGGGTCGAACGTGGCTGCGTCAAAGGGTTGCGCCAACCGGCGCGGGTCAGCTCGATGCTACTTCCGTCACTGTCATCCCCCAGCAGGGCCGGGCGCACCTCACCAAAGGGGTCGCGCACCGGCCGCGCCAGCACCTGCAGCAGGTCGCGCTCGAACACCGCCATGGCCCGCACCAGCTCGCGCAACTGCGCCTCATGGGCGCGGGTTACCTTGTCGGTCTGCAGCACGCTGTCGAGCATGCGATAGGTGCCCAGCCCCAGCAGGGCGAAGATGGCGATGGCGATCAGCAACTCCAGCAGGGTAAAGCCGCGGCACTGCCTCATGGCCGCACCTCGACGAAACCATTGAGACTGACCACCGCCCGCTCACTCAGGTCATCGCGCAGCCCGGCCTGCTCATGGGGCGCGACCCAAAGGGTGACCCGGCGCATGCCCGGCTCGCTGGTGGCCTTGATCTCGCTCTGCCACTGCCAGCGCCGCCCGGCGAACTCCAGCTCACCCTGCTCGCGGCCCTCGGCCGGCGCACTCGCGGCCAGCTGCAGCTCGCTCAGGCGGTTATCGGCGATCCACATGGCCAGGGTCTTGTCTTCCAGGCGCGCAGCGGTCTGCAGGCTGCGGGCGGTGGCGCTCAGCACGCTGGCGGCAACCAGGGCGAAAATCGCCAGGGCCACCAGCACCTCCAGCAGGGTAAAGCCGGCGCTGCGCGTCATCGTGGCCGCCCTGCGGCGCTGTCGAGCTCGACCCTGGGCAGCATGAAGCCATCGCTGGCCAGCAGCAGGCGCAGGCCATCGGCGCGGCGCTCGGCCAGATGCAGGCGGAAGGGGCTGATCTCACCGCTGGAGAGCAGTAATAACTGCGGGGTTCTGGCTGACTCCGGCGCATCACTGGGTGCGGGCAGCGTCAGGGCGGCGCCTTCCAGCTCAAGACTCAGCTCGGCCCAGACCGGCAAGGCATGGGGCTTGCCCGGCACGGGTTGCCAGCCCTGGCTGGCGCTGTCATAGCGCAGTACCTGGTAACTGTCGCGGCCCAGCCAGAGTCCGTACTCGCGGTTATCCAGCACCGCCTCCTCGGCCAGAACGCCAATCAGCCCGGCCAGGCGCTCGGCCTCCTGCTGCAGCTCGCGCCCAGGCCCGGCCACGCCCATGCTGAGCACCGTCAGGCCGATCAGGCTGCCGAGGATGACCAGCACCACCAGCAGCTCGACCAGGGTAAACGCGCGACTGCGCCGCATCGGGGCTTAGAGATCCCAGTTGCCGATATCGGCATTCAGCTCGCTGCCGCCCTGCTTGCCATCGGCACCCAGGGAATACAGATCGAAGGGCCCCTTGTTGCCCGGCGCCAGGTACTGATAGGGGTTGCCCCAGGGGTCCACCG
>JBFHPI010000148.1:0-7330 GCA_041592855.1 Pseudomonas sp. | reverse complement strand
CGACGGTATTCGAACTTGTCCACCGCCTTCATCAGGCCGATGTTGCCTTCCTGGATCAGATCGAGGAACTGCAGGCCACGGTTGGTGTACTTCTTGGCGATGGAAATCACCAGACGCAGGTTGGCCTCGACCATTTCCTTCTTGGCGCGGCGGGCCTTGGCTTCGCCGATGGACATGCGCCGGTTGATGTCCTTGATCTCGGCCAGAGTCAGGTTGCACTCGGTTTCGAGGTCGGCGAGCTTCTGCTGGCAGCGCTGAATGTCGGCCTGCAGGGCGCCGATGGCTTCGGCGTACTTGGCCTTGCCTTTGGCCAGGCCGACGGCCCAGTCGGCATCCACTTCGTTGCCCGGGAACAGGCGCAGGAAGTCGGCGCGCGGCATGCGGGCATCACGCACGCACAGTTGCATGATCGCGCGTTCCTGAGCGCGCAGGCGCTCCAGGGCGCTGCGTACATGGGTGACCAGGGCGTCGTACTGCTTGGGCACCAGCTTGATCGGCATAAACAGTTCGGCCAGGGCGACCAGTTCGCTGACGCCTTGCTTGCTGCTGCGACCGTGCTTCTTCAGGGCCTTCTGGGCTTTTTCCAGCTGCTCGGCTACGGCGCTGAAGCGGCGGGCCGCTTCTTCCGGATCCGGTCCGCCGTCGCCTTCTTCTTCCTCGTCGTCGCTGGCGTCGTCGTCTTCATCATCGCTGTCATCGGCGGCTTCGCCGTCTTTGGTCGGGATGGGGGCGGCGGCTTCGGCCGGCACGACGTCGTCGTCCGGGTCGATATAGCCACTGAGGACTTCAACCAGGCGGCCACCTTCGGTGGTGACGCGGTTGTATTCGGCGAGGATGCTGTCCACGGTGCCGGGGAAGTGGGCGATGGCGCCCATGACTTCGCGGATGCCTTCCTCGATGCGTTTGGCGATTTCGATCTCGCCTTCGCGGGTCAGCAGTTCCACGGTACCCATTTCGCGCATATACATGCGCACCGGGTCGGTGGTGCGGCCGATATCGGTTTCCACAGCAGCCAACGCAGCGGCGGCTTCTTCAGCGGCGGCTTCGTCGGTATCGGCTTCGGCCAACAGCAGGGCATCCGCATCCGGGGCTGTCTCGAATACGTTGATGCCCATGTCATTGATCATGCGGATGATGTCTTCCACCTGTTCCGGGTCGGAAATATCCTCCGGCAGGTGGTCATTGACCTCCGCGTAAGTCAGGTAACCCTGCTCACGACCGCGGCTGATCAATTCTTTCAAACGAGATTGCTGTTGCGCTTTTCCGGACATAACACCCTATCCACTGAAGGTCTTGGCGGGCTAAAAACAAGCCGCGGATTATACCTGAGTAACACCTTTGAACGCCAGTTGAGGCGAGGAATCACCGGTTTATGGGTTGCGGCTCAGCAAGTGGCGCAGCTGATCTTTCTCTTCTGCACTCAACTCGCTTTGACGGGCTTTGCGCAGCAAATGTTCCAGGCTGCGCTCACGTTGGCGGGCTACTAAGGTAGTTATAGTGTCGAAAAACTGTTGTTCAAGGTTGTCCGCTGAAATCAGCCATTCCTTTTCGGCCAGGGCCCGCAATAGACGGCCCTGTTCGGTGCCGTGCCAGCGCGCGATCAGTTGCAGCGAGCGCAATTGGGGGTTCTTCTGCAGGGCGCCGAGCAGCGCCACCAGTAGCTGGGCATAGGTGTCGTCTTCGCCGGCGAAATGGCTGACATCCTCGACCTTCTGTGCCAGCTGCGGGTGGTGCAGCAGCGTGCGCAGGGCGCTCAGATGCGGCGATTCGACGCTGATGGCGGTGCGCGGTGGGGCGAAATCGCCCTGGCCCTTCTTGCTCCACTTGCCGCCTTCTTTCTTCCAGTTGCCTTTGCCCTTGCCTGGCGTGCGTTCAGAGCTTGGCTGGGGGATTGCCTGTTCATAACCGGCGAAATCCGGGGTGGCCTCGTGGTAGGCGCTGTCGGGGATGTCGGCATAATCCGGATAGTCGGTCGGCGGTGCGCTGTTCGCTGTCGGGTTGGTTGGGGTGCCTGGCGTGCTGCGTGGCGTGCCCTGTAGCTGGCTGAGGGTGTCGCCGGAGAGGCCGGTGATTTCGCTCAGGCGCTGGCGCATCAGGGTGCGCAGGTTGTTGCCGGGGATCTTGTCGATCAGCGGTGCGGCCAGGGTCACCAGGTGGGCCTTGCCTTCCAGGGAGCGTGGGTCGGCTTCTTCCGTGAGTTGCTGGAAGAAGTAGTCGGCCAGGGGCTGGGCGTGCTGGTTGATGCGTGCGCGGAAGGCGTCGGTGCCTTCGCTGCGCACCAGGGTGTCCGGGTCTTCGCCGTCGGGCAGAAACAGAAAGCGCGCGCGGCGGCCATCCTGCAGGTTCGGCAGTGTGGCTTCCAGGGCGCGCCAGGCGGCGTTGCGTCCGGCGGCGTCGCCGTCGAAGCAGAACAGCACGCTGGGCACGATACGGAACAGGCGCTTGAGGTGCTCTTCGCTGGTGGCGGTGCCGAGGGTGGCCACGGCGTTGCGCAGGCCCTGCTGGGCCAGGGCGATCACGTCCATATAGCCCTCGACCACCATGATTTCGTCGAGGTCGCGGTTGTGCTTGCGCGCCTCGAACAGGCCGTAGAGTTCCTGACCCTTGTGGAACACCGGGGTTTCCGGGGAGTTCAGGTACTTGGGCTTTTCATCCCCCAGCACCCGGCCGCCGAAGGCGATCACCCGGCCGCGGCTGTCGCGGATGGGGAACATGATGCGGTCGCGGAAGCGGTCGTAGCGCCGGCCGTTTTCGGCATTCTCGATCAGGAGGCCGGCGTCGATCATGGCCTTCTGTTGCAGAGCGTCGCCCCCCAGTTGCTTGAGCAGGTTGTCCCAGCCGGGTGGGGCAAAACCCATGGCGAAGTCGCGGGCAATTTCCCCGGACAGGCCGCGGCCCTTGAGGTAGTTGACTGCGGCCTTGCGTGCCGGGTGGTTCTTCAGGGCCTGCTTGTAGTAGTCGGCGGCGGCCTCCAGCAACGGGTAGAGGGGCGAATCGCTGGGTTGGCGCGGCTTGCTGGAGCGTCCGCCCTCTTCGCGTTGCACCTCCATGCCGGCACGCTTGGCCAGATCCTCGACCGCCTGGGGAAAGTCCAGTTGGTCGTGGTCCATGACAAAGCCCAGGGCGTTGCCGCCAGCGCCGCAACCGAAGCAGTAGTAGAACTGCTTGTCCGGGCTGACGCTGAACGAGGGGGTTTTCTCTTTATGGAAGGGGCAGCAGGCGGTGTAGTTCTTGCCGGCCTTTTTCAGCTGAATGCGCGAGCTGACCACGTCGACGATGTCGGTGCGGTTGAGCAGATCATCGATAAAGGACTGTGGGATCAGGCCGGCCATAGGCGCTCAGCATAGTGCTGCGCGAGGCAGCGGAGTAGAGGCAGCAAAAACTAAAAGACTCCGATCGTCACCCGTGGGTGGCGCGGAGTCCAATAGCGAAGCCCGGCCGTGGCCGGGCATCAGGCGTTGTGCGTGTAGCTAAGTGTGCAGGCGAAAGCCGCAGTGCTTAGTACAGACGAACGCTGCGACGCTGTTCGCGCTGCACTTTCTTGGCGTGACGCTTAACAGCGGCAGCAGCCTTGCGCTTACGCTCGGCAGTCGGCTTTTCGTAGAATTCGCGCGAACGTACTTCAGCCAGTACACCGGCTTTTTCGCAGGAGCGCTTGAAACGACGCAGAGCTACGTCGAAGGGTTCGTTCTCTTTAACTTTGACGGCTGGCATCCAGGGCGTACCTTCTTTTTTACCGGGGGTCACGTACTCCTGGCAAAAAGGCGCGGGAGAACGTAGGTTTTTAAGGGTTGCGGATGTTACCGCCTCATCGCGCGGAATGCAAAGCCTCTGATCGAAAAGCGCTGGCCGGCATGCGGCGTCGGCCATTATTATGCGCGCCTTCATCATGCCCCTTCCTTATTAAAGGCTCTCCCCATGCTGGTTCTGGGACTGGAAACCTCCTGCGATGAAACCGGTGTCGCGCTCTATGACAGCGAGCGCGGCCTGCTGGCCGATGCCCTGTTCAGCCAGATCGACCTGCATCGGGTCTATGGCGGTGTGGTGCCGGAGCTGGCTTCGCGTGATCACGTCAAGCGCATGCTGCCATTGATCCGCCAGGTGCTGGGCGAAGCCGGTTGTGTCGCCAGTGATATCGAGGCCATCGCCTATACCGCTGGGCCTGGCCTGGTCGGGGCGCTGCTGGTCGGCGCCTCCTGCGCCCAGGCGCTGGCCTTTGCCTGGGGCATTCCTGCTCTTGGTGTGCACCATATGGAGGGGCATCTGCTGGCCCCTATGCTGGAAGAACAGCCGCCGGCTTTTCCGTTCGTCGCCTTGCTGGTGTCGGGCGGCCATACCCAGTTGGTGCGGGTCGACGGCATTGGCCAATACCAGCTGCTCGGCGAGTCGCTGGACGATGCCGCCGGCGAGGCCTTCGACAAGACCGCCAAATTGATGGGCCTGCCTTATCCAGGCGGGCCGGAAATTGCGCGCCTGGCCCAACAAGGCGTGCCGGGGCGCTTCAAGTTTCCCCGGCCGATGACCGACCGGCCGGGGCTTGAGTTCAGCTTCAGCGGCCTCAAGACCTTTACCCTGAATACCTGGCAGCAGTGTCGCGAGGCGGGCGATGACAGCGAGCAGACCCGCTGCGATATCGCCCTGGCCTTCCAGCAGGCGGTGGTGGAAACCCTGACCATCAAGTGCAAGCGGGCGCTCAAGCAGACCGGGCTGAACAGCCTGGTGATCGCCGGTGGAGTCAGTGCCAACCAGTCGCTGCGCCAATCGTTGCAGAGCATGCTGGGTGAATTGAACGGTCAGGTGTTCTACGCCCGGCCGCGATTCTGCACTGACAACGGTGCGATGATCGCCTATGCCGGTTGTCAGCGCTTGCTGGTCGGGCAGCATGAAGACCTGAGCATCAAGGTGCAGGCCCGCTGGCCCATGGAGCAGTTGCCGGCGCTATGAATGGGTTTCAGCTTGCTGATTAGAAGTGTCGTTCGCGTCCGGCCATCAGGTCGCGTAGATTGCCGCGATGGCGCCAGACAATCAGTCCGGTCAGGGCGCATACCGGTAGCAGTGCGGCCGGTTGTTGCCAGGCCAGCATGGGAAGGGTCAGGGGTGTGGCGATCAGCGCGGCGAGGGAGCTGGTGCGGGTCATGACAAAGGTCAGCAGCCAGACACCGATGGCCAGCAATGCGGCGGGTGGATACAGGCCCAGTAACATGCCGGCGGCGGTAGCCACACCCTTGCCGCCCTGGAAGCGAAAGTACAGCGGATAGAGGTGGCCGATCACCGCGGCCAGGCCGATCCAGGCCTGGTGCTGTAGGTCGAAGCCCAGCAGGTAGGCGACCAGTACCGGCAACAGCCCCTTGAGCAGGTCGCCGAGTAGGGTGAGGATGGCCAGGCGCTTACCCGCCAGCCGCAGCATATTGGTGGCACCCGGGTTGCCCGAGCCGCTGGCGCGCGGATCCGGCCCACCGGCCAGGCGGCTGAGCAGGATGGCGAAGGACAGCGAGCCGAGCAGGTAGGCGAGGATCGCCAACAGCCAAAACATGGTATCCATTCCGGGGCGAGTAAGCCCCGATTCTAACTAGGTGCGGCCTCCTTGTCGTGCCGCGGAGAGCGTGCTTGGACACAGTTTTTATCGAAGGTCTGGAAGTCGACACGGTGATCGGGGCTTACGACTGGGAGCGGCAGATTCGCCAATGCCTGCGTCTGGATCTGTACCTGGGCTGGGATAACCGCCTGCCGGCGGTGGATGATGATCTGAGCAAGGCCCTGGATTACGCCAGCGTCTCGCAGCGCGTGCAGGCCTTTGCCAGTGAGTCGCAGTTTATTCTGGTGGAAACCTTTGCCGAGCGTCTGGCTGAACGGCTGATGGCCGAGTTTCAGATTCCCTGGCTGCGCATCAAGTTGACCAAGCCCGGTGCCGTGCCGGCCGCTCATGGCGGGGTGGGCGTGGAGATCGAACGCGGATGTCGCTGACACCGGTGCTGTTGGGGCTCGGCAGCAATATCGAGCGTGAGGCGCGTCTGTGCGCCGGCCTCGATGCCCTGGCCGAGCTGCTGCAGGACATGCGCTGCTCGCCGGTGTTCGAGAGCCAGGCGGTGGGCATCAAGAGCGGGCCTTTCTTCAATCTGGTGGTGGCTGGCTACAGCGACCTGCCACTGGCTGAGCTGGATCGGCGGTTGAAGTCTATTGAAGCGCAGAATGGCCGCTATGGCCCCGAGCGCAAGGGCCTGCCCCTGGATATCGATGTGCTGCTGTATGGCGAGTTGGTCGGGGATTTCGATGGCCTGATACTGCCCCGGGCGGAAATTCTCAAGAACGCCTTCGTCCTCTGGCCGCTTGCACTGCTGGTGCCGGATACCCTGCACCCGGGCGAGCAGCGCAGCATTGGTGAGCTCTGGCAGGCGGCGCAGATCCAGCAGCAGCTGCAGCCAGTGCCCTTCCAATGGCGCGGCGTCGAATTGACCCCGGCCGAGCTGCTGCAGGCCCACTCTTCGTAGCCCGGATCTATCCGGTACTTGATCCTCAAGCGCTCCCGGATTGCGTCCGGGCTATTCTGCCTGCTGTTGCTTGTAAGCCTTGAGGGCCTGTAAACGCTCGCGCTCCAGTGCTTCGCCCAGCTCCGCGCCCTTGAAACCCTGAGCCAGCAGCGGTTGCACCGCTACCTGGCGGGCCGCGTCGGCAGCGCCGAGCAGGTAGGTGGCCTGGGGATAGTCGCGTTGCTCCTGGTCAAGGCGGCCACGGGCATCCATTTCGCAGGCGGCGACAAATTCCGCGAAGCGTTGTGGGCGGCGGAAGACGTCGAAGCTTTGCAATAGCTTGAGCAGGGTACTGGGCTTGAGTTCCAGGGCGCGGTGGCCGTGGGTGTGGTATTCGCCCACCAGCAGGGCCAGCTCGACGCAGTCCCTGGGTGCCTTGCAGCGCTGGTTGATGGCGTGGATCAGCTTCAGGCCCTTGTGCTCGTGGGCGATATGCTGCGGCCATTCGCTCTCGGGCGTCAGGCCCTTGCCCACATCGTGGAGCAAGCAGGCCCAGCGCACGGTCAGTGGCTGCTGGTGTTCGGCGCACTGGCGCAGCACGCTGAGCACATGCACACCAGTGTCGATTTCCGGGTGATGGGCTGCCGGCTGGGGGATGCCGAACAGGGCATCCACTTCCGGTAGCAGAGCCTTGAGGGCACCGCAGTCGCGCAACACCTGCACGAACACATCCGGGCGCGGCTCCAGCAGCGCGCGGGAGATTTCCTTCCAGCTGCGCTCCGGAGTCAGGGCGTCCAGTTCGCCGGATTCACTGAGCTGGCGCATCAGTGCCAGGGTTTCCGGGGCGACGCTAAAGCCCAGGG
>JBFHPI010000147.1:0-7374 GCA_041592855.1 Pseudomonas sp. | reverse complement strand
TAGCTGTAACCCAGGTCCCAGTACCCGGTCAGGCGACCGGTATCGCTGTGCAACCAGCTCGATTCCCAGTCCCACTGGGTCCCCAGGCGATAGACCAGGGTGGAGTCGCCACTTTGCCCTATGGCGGCGGTCACGCTCGCGGCCTGCACCGCCCCCATCTGCCCAACGGACAAGGCTGCGAAAGCAGCCAGAATTACCAGCTTGTTCATAAGAGACTCCCGCAGAAAGTCCATGTAGAGCCCATGCTCGAGACTGAGTATAGAAGAGCTGCTGCCAATCCTCGGGTTCGCATAAACCCAGGCCAACCCGCGGCGCCACACAGCTAGCCGTGCTTACTCCCTCGCACCCCGTGCCAATCCAGCCCAAACCGTGCCAGGTATTTGCGCAACCGATCGGCATCATTGGGCTGGCTTTTGCCCTGGCGCGACTGGGCGAATAGCTGGCGCCCTGCATCCGACAGGCTGACCGCCTCGCGACACAGCGCCACCACCCCCGGCAACTGCAGCTGATCGAACAGATCCAGGGTCTGCCAGCGCTCGCCCAGCAACTGTTCAATCTCCTGCTGGATATCGTTCTTGGCCGGCCCTTTTCCGCTCCAGGCGCTTTGCAGGCGAAGGATTTCATCCTCGACCTGGGCTTCGTCGATTCGCCCGCTGTCGGCCAGGGTGGCCATGCGCGTGATCGAGGCCGACAGCTCGCGGAAGTTGCCGCTCCAGGCCGCCTCGCGGCTGCTGGCGAAGGCCAGGTAACGCTGCCGCGCCTGCAAGTTGAAGCGCACCTGGCGGCCCTGTTCGCGGGCATAGCGCTGCAGCTCGAACTCCAGGTTCGGTTCGATATCCTCACGGCGCCCGGCCAGGCCTGGTAGCTCGAAGGTCCAGAGGTTGATGCGGGCGAACAGGTCCTCGCGAAACAGGCCCTGCTGCACCCGCTCGCGCAGGTCGCGGTGGGTGCCGGCGATCAGCAGAAAATCGCTCTCCACTTCCTTGTCGCTGCCCAGGGGGAAGAAGCGCTTCTCCTCGATGGCCTTGAGCAGCATGGCCTGCTCGTCCGCCCCCAACTCGCCGATCTCGTCGAGAAACAACATGCCGCCATCGGCCGCGCGCAACAGCCCTTCGCGCGCGTTTTGCGCGCCGGTGAACGCGCCCTTGCTATGGCCGAACAACGCAGACATGGCGCCGTCGCCGCGCAGGGTGGCGCAGTTGACCTCGACGAAACGCCCCTGCAACAGGTGCCGGGCGCGCTTGAGCTCATAGATGCGCCGAGCCAGAAACGACTTGCCCGAGCCTGTCGGCCCGACCAGCAGCATCGGCGCCTTTGAGCGCACCGCCACCCGTTCGATCTGCTCGATGCTGCGGTTGAACGCCGGGTTGCGCGTGGCGATGCCGGACTTGAGGAACGCCAGGGTTTCCTGCTGCTCGCGGCGAAAGCGCGTGGCGATGCCGTCGTAGCGCGACAGGTCGAGGTCGATCAGGGTGCAGGTGCCGCTGTGGGTGGCCTCCTCATTACGTCGCCCCGGCGAGGTCTGCGCCAGCCGCGCCGGCACGTAGCGCGCCTCGGTCAGGAGGAACCAGCAGATCTGCGCGACGTGGGTACCGGTGGTGATATGCACCAGGTAATCCTCGCGCTCGGTATCGAAGGCATAGCTGCTGACGAACTCATGCAGGGCACCGTAGACCTCCTGGAAATCCCAGGGGTCGCGCAGGGCCATGGCATGCAGGCATACCTCGGTTTCCGGCGACACCGCGGCGATATCCTCGCGTATGCGGCCGGCCAGGCCGGCGTCGCGGGGGCTGTGGATCAGTTCGAGGCGGTCGATCAGCAGATCCTGCTGCTGACACAGGCCGACGCTGGGCCGCCACTTGCTCCAGCGATTGGCACCCTTGCCGACTCTATCCAGGGTGGCACCGACAAAGCCGATGGCGACGGTTTTCTTGGCGAGCATGCTTATACCAAAAGATAAATAGCGATAACCAAATATAGCAATTCAACCAAACGACCTCGAACAGGTTTTATCGACAGCTTAAAAAATAAAAATATTTACCTTATAAATTAATAACTTATAAAAACATTTCAATAACCTGAATATTCTGGCACGCCCCTCGCAATATCCCTCTCGACCACAGCGCCAGGCTGGCCAACGGGTCGGGAGTCATATCCCGCCGGTGCGGGGATCCACCTTCGGGTTCGGGTGCCCCGTATGCCGCCACCGCAACGCACGGTCATGGGCTCGGTAGCTCAGTCGGATAGAGCGGTCTTCTTCGGAAGACTTGTCGCGGGTTCGATTCCCGCTCGAAAAATGCCCTCTCACGGCAGCTACACCGCAGCACCGCAGTACCCGTTGGCGTGGCAGAGCGTTTCGCTGCCGCCGCCGATCCGCCCGGCCCCGCGCTCGAGCGGCGGGCAGAGTCAGCGTCTGGCCAAGGCAGGCCGCACGACCAGGACGGTCGCGACGCACGCTCACCCCGCCGCCCCAACACGGACGCCCGGCGGATCGGCGAACGCCGACACCCATACCGAGAAGAAAGAGAAAAAGGAATTAACGATGAACATGCTCACACGCTGTGTGGTGAAAAAGAACGAACGCGCGCTGCTGTACGCCGAAGGCGATTTCCAGGCCATCCTGGAGCCCGGCCTGTACCGCCGCTTCGATCCACGCAACCGCCTGAGCGTTGAAGTGTTCAGCCTGAACTGCCCACGCTTCGAACACCGCCTGGCCGGTTACCTGCGCAAACAGCAGCCGGCACTGATCGAGCGCCACTTCGAGCGTTTCGATACCGCCGAGCATGAGGCAGGCCTGCGCTACGAGGACGGCATGCTGGTGGAAATATTGCCGCCCGGCAGCCGTCGCCTGTACTGGAAGGGCCAGAACGAACAGCGCCTGGAGCGCATCGATCTGAGCCAGGAGTACCGTCTGGACGCCGCACTGGTCGCCCTGCTCACCCAGCCTGGTCTGCGCAGCCAAGCCCTGCAGGGCCTGGACGCGGTGTTGCTGGCCCAGGTGCCGGCGTTCCAGGTCGGCGTGCTCAAGGTCAATGGCGAGGTCATCGAACTGCTGCCGGCCGGCCATTACGGTTTCTGGCGTTTCAACCGGCAGATCAGCGTCGAGCTGGTGGATATGCGGATCCAGGCCCTGGAAGTCAGCGGCCAGGAAATCCTCACCCGCGACAAGATCAGCCTGCGCCTGAACCTGGCGGCCAACTGGCATTACAGCGACGTGTTGCTGGCCCATTCGCGCCTGGCCAAACCCCAGGAGCACCTGTACCGCGAGCTGCAGTTCGGCCTGCGCGCAGCGGTGGGTACGCGCACCCTGGACGAGCTGCTGGAGAACAAGCAGTTGATCGACGAGGCGGTGAGCAGCCATCTCGCCGCCAAGCTGCCGGGCTGCGGCCTGGAGGTCAGCAGCCTGGGCGTACGCGACATCATCCTGCCCGGCGAGATGAAAGCCTTGCTGGCCCAGGTGGTGGCTGCCGAGAAGTCGGCCCAGGCCAACGTGATCCGCCGTCGCGAGGAAACCTCGGCGACGCGCTCGCTGCTCAACACCGCCAAGGTGATGGAAGACAACCCGACGGCCCTGCGCCTGAAGGAGCTGGAAACCCTGGAGCGGGTGGCCGAACGCATCGACCGGATTTCCGTGTTCGGTGGGTTGGATCAGGTGCTTAACGGCCTGGTGACCCTGGCCCCGAAATAACAGCGCCGCCTGCTAAACACAGGCGGCCTGAATAAAAAGGCAGCATTATGAAAAGCGGAAAACAACGCCGCCGGGAAATCAAAACGGCTCGGCAAAGACGCACCGCCAAGGCGCAGCAAGCCCTGGCCGAACACCTGCCGCTGGGCTTTAGGCCAACGCCACCAATTGCGGTAAACCCGGCGTTACTGGCGTCCTATAACAGCTACGGCGAGCCATTGTTTCTGGCCCGTGGCTGGTATCAGGATCAGCCATTTCGCTGCGTCGATTGCGGCAAGAACGAAGTCTGGACAGCGGCGCAGCAACGCTGGTGGTACGAGGTGGTACAAGGCTCGGTATACGCCCATGCGGTGCGCTGCCGGCCCTGCCGCCTGATCCGTCGCCTGGCTGGCCGCGCCCAGCCAACGATTTAAATGACGCTGCTTGCAGCGGCCGCAATAGGTAGGGTGCGCCATGCGCACCAGGCGCCTGCGACAGCACCGATGTTGTGTTGGTGCGCACGGCGCACCCTACGAAGCCCGCCCTCTACACCTGGGCGCAACAGCGTCCGGGAACATAGCCTCCATTTAAACGCGCACGGCTCTAAGGCCGGCGCTTACTGAATACAGAGACATCACCATGAAAGACACAAGCTACCAACTGCTGGAAGTCGCGGGCGGCAAACCGATCAAGCTCTGGACCCAGGGCGTGCCGGTTGAACCTGAGGCGCGGCAACAGCTGATCAACACCGCCAAGCTGCCGTTTATCTTCAAGCACCTGGCGGTGATGCCGGACGTGCACCTGGGTAAGGGTTCGACCATCGGCAGCGTGATCCCAACCCTGGGCGCGGTTATTCCCGCCGCAGTGGGCGTGGATATCGGCTGCGGCATGATGGCCGCGCGCACCTCGCTGACCGCCAGCGACCTGCCGGATAACCTCAGCGGGCTGCGTGATGCCATCGAGCGCGCCGTGCCCCATGGCCGTACCAACACCCGCGGCGGCCGCGATAAAGGCGCCTGGGAGAATGTACCCGACGCCACTGACCAGGCCTGGGCGAACCTGGCCGGGCGCTTCAAGCTGATCACCGATAAACAGCCGCGGCTGGAGAAAACCAACAACCGCAAGCACCTGGGAACCCTGGGAACCGGCAACCACTTTATCGAGGTCTGCCTGGACGAGGCCCAACGCGTCTGGTTTATGTTGCACAGCGGTTCGCGTGGCGTGGGTAACGCCATCGGCAGCCTGTATATCGAGCTGGCCAAGGCCGATATGCGCCAGCACATCGCCAATCTACCGGACAAGGATTTGGCCTACTTCGAAGAAGGCAGCCAGCACTATCAGGACTATGTGGAGGCCGTGGGCTGGGCCCAGGATTTCGCCCGACAGAACCGCGAACTGATGATGCAAGCGGTAATAGCCGCCGCGCGCCAGGTGATCGGTAAGCCATTCGAGGCCAACCTGCAGGCGGTCAACTGCCACCACAACTATGTGCAGAAGGAACGCCACTTCGGCCAGGACGTGCTGATCACCCGCAAGGGCGCGGTCTCGGCGCAGAAGGGCGAGCTGGGCATCATCCCCGGCTCGATGGGCGCGCAGAGCTTTATCGTTCGCGGCCTGGGCAACCAGGAAGCGTTCAGCTCCTGCAGCCACGGCGCGGGCCGGGTGATGAGCCGTACCCAGGCGAAAAAGCGCTTCAGCCTGGACGACCAGATCCGCGCCACCGCCCATGTGGAATGCCGCAAGGACCTCGACGTAATCGACGAGATCCCCATGGCCTACAAGGACATCGAAAAAGTCATGCACGCCCAGCGCGAACTGGTGGAAGTAGTCCACACCCTGCGCCAGGTGGTGTGTGTTAAAGGATAAGGGGTGCAGGACACCCCGCTTAGATTAGAAGGAAACACCAGATGGACCTGCATCAACAGCGCCACCCGCTCTCGGCAGAAATGCGCAAGTGGATGCTACGCGAATTGAAAGAAATAGAAGCGCAGCATGAGGTCACGGTGCTCTACGCCTGTGAATCGGGCAGCCGTGCCTGGGGCTTTGCCTCGCCGGACAGCGACTATGACGTGCGCTTCGTCTATGTGCAGCGCCAGCCCTGGTACCTGCGCGTGGACGCGCCGCGCGATGTGATCGAGCGGCCGCTGAGCGATGAGCTGGATATCGGCGGCTGGGAGCTGCGCAAGACCTTGCAACTGCTGCGCAAATCCAATCCCACGTTGCTGGAGTGGCTGGACTCGCCGCTGGTATACCGCAGCGAGCCGGGCGCCGCCGAGCGGTTGCGCGAGCTGGCCGAGCAGTTCTACTGCCCGACCGCCGCACGACATCACTACCTGTCGATGGCCAGGAAGAACTTTCGCGGCTATCTGCAGGACGAGCAGGTGCGCTTCAAGAAGTACCTCTATGTACTGCGCCCGCTACTGGCCGTACGCTGGATCGACCAAGGCCTGGGTCGCCCGCCGATGACCTTCGCCGCCCTGCTCGACGCCACCGTGCGCGACCCTGACCTGCTGGCGGAAATCGATACCCTGCTGACGCTCAAGCGCCAGGTGGTGGAGTCGGCCTATGGCCCGCGCCGCGAAGCGATCCATGCCTTTATCGAGCAGGCGTTGCAGCAAGCCGAAGCACAGCCAGCTCTGCCCAAGGCGGGTGGCGATACGGCCGATCTCGACCGTTATCTATGCGAAACGGTGCTGCGGCATTCGTGACCCGGGCGCGTGAGCGCCCGGACTGTCTAATTTGGATCAGACATCTGCAAAAGGAATGTTTGGAACTGGACGGCGCTATCGGCGGCGGCCAGGTATTGCGCAGCGCGCTAAGCCTGTCGATGGTCAGCGGGCGGCCGTTTCGCATCGTCAATATTCGCGCCCAGCGCAGCCGGCCGGGTTTGTTGCGCCAGCACCTGACTGCGGTGCTGGCCGCGGCCGAGGTTTGTGGCGCACAGGTCGAAGGCGCGCAGCTGGGTTCGATGAGTCTGAGTTTTCGCCCCGGCGCCATTCAGGCCGGCGACTACAGCTTCAGCATCGGCACCGCCGGCAGCTGCACCCTGGTGTTGCAGACGCTGCTGCCGGCCTTGTTGCGCGCGCCCGATAACAGCCGCCTGCGCATCAGCGGCGGCACCCACAACCCGGCCGCACCGCCGAGCGATTTTCTCCAACATGCCTGGCTGCCGCTGTTACGGCGCATGGGCGCACAGTTGGAATTGAGCCTGCTGCGCCATGGCTTCGCACCGGCCGGCGGCGGACAGCTGGAATTGCAGGTGCAACCCGGCCAACTGCAACCGCTGCATCTGCAGGAACGCGGCGCGGTACTCGACCAGCAGGCGCGCTGCCTGTTGGCCGGCGTGCCCGGCCATGTCGGTGCGAGGGAGCTTGAGCGCTTGGCCAAACGCCTGAAATTGCCGGAACAGGCGCTGCATTTCGTCCACCTGCCGCAAGAGCATGGGCCGGGCAATGCGTTGCTGCTGGAAGTGCATTGCGAGCAACTCACCGAAGTATTCGCCGCCTTCGGTCAGCCGCGACTGCGCGCCGAACAGGTTGCCGACCAGGTGGCGAAACAGGCCCGCGATTGGCTAGGCGGCGAGAGCGCCGTAGCCGAGCACCTGGCCGATCAGCTATTGCTGCCCATGGCCTTGGCCGGCGGCGGCAGCTTTACCACGCCGCGGCGCACCGCGCATCTGGACAGCAATATCCAGGTGATCGAAGCCTTTT